>JBDTVD010000174.1:0-7479 GCA_040007375.1 Bacteroidota bacterium
AATCCAATGCATATATAGCGTCGTCGGTGCTTATGGATACCGGGAAAGTTGATTTGCCACCCATCGTTTGCAATAGCGATAGATCAATCACAACGGTATCGGTTGAATCAATCTGCATGAGCTGTTCAAAGTGATCATATAGCATCGGTGATTTTGAAAATGCCAATAGTGTAAATGCCAACAGAATCGCCGTGCTGAATGCCTTCTTCATATGTTAATTTTTTACAAGAGTACTGGTCATACCTTAATTAAACTACAGAGGAATATTAAGTTTCTTTAAACATTACGTTAACTGCATCGCTGTATGAAATGAATATTAAGCAAAAACAGGTTGCTTCAAAAACGGCATACTTTCACTGTGATAACCTGGTTCTTATCTTTTATTTTAAGGAAGTAAATTCCGTTTTCCAGATGTTGTGTACTAAAACTATAGTTAGATTCCTGTAATATTTTCACCTCCTCAGTCAATGGCATTCCTCTCCCATCAAAAAGCTGCACAACCAAATCGTGATGCGCTGCTATTTGTAATATATCAGTGAATGGGTTTGGATAGATTTCAATTGCATCATCCGTTTTTGAAGTATAAAAAATTACATCTGAAGCAAGATAATTTGTTTCGCCATTAAAATCGGTTTGCTTCAGACGATAGTAATTTTCACCGTGCAAAGGATTTTTATCGATACATAAATACCGGTTAAATTCATTACTGTTTCCTGCACCTGTGGTTTCATTGAAGGAAATCCAGTTTTTACCATCAGCAGATCTTTCTATGGTAAAATAATCATTATTATCCTCAGAAAAGGTTGCCCACTCAAGAACAACATTTTCATTTTTTATATCAGCCTTGAAGTAGGATAACTCAACAGGAAGTGGAATTCCATTGTTAATAATGATGAATGAGGAAATGGAACAACCTGATGAATTTGTAGCAGTCACTTCATAAATGCCATCATCAGCAATAAGTATAGTTGTTGTTGTATCACCGGTCGACCATTCATAACTGTATCCTGTAATTGCATTTACGCTTAAAGAAATGGAATCTCCCGGATATATATTAAGTGGTCCTGCAGGAATTAAAGCCGGTCGTGCAATATATTCATGGGTAACATTGCTGCAACTGTCACCATTCAGGTAAGAGCTTACATCACTGAAACCAATACTGTCAACAGAAGATGCCATTTTGCTAAAACGAATGTTAAAAAGAGGAATGTTGTTTTCAATTGGTATTCCACTGAAAGATGAAAAGCGAAGTGTGCTATCTGAATTATTATAACTGATGGAGCAATTAAGGTAAGGTTTCAATATAGTGAGTGAATCGTAATTGATTTTGGTAAGATCAAACTTCATTGCGAAATCAATGGCATAGATAGCATCATCTGAATTTATATATACAGGAAATTCAATCTCGTTACCTGAACAGGTCGCTCCGGAGAGGTCGAACACAACTGTGTCAGCAGCGGTGATAGCAGAAACTGATGAAGTAATAAAGTATGATTGTGCTGACAATTTATCTGTACACAGCAGGAGAAAGGAAAAGAGGAAAAATACAAATATTCGTGTTTTCATATATAAAGTGCAAAGGCAAATGACGCAGTTAACTGTTACGATCAGGTTATTTAATAGCAACGGTTATATAAACTGTTGAGGAATTAAAAGCACGACTTGTTAAATCTTCCAACCAATTTCAGAAAATCAATAATGTTTACCATGCCATCCTGGTTGATGTCTTCTCTGCATCCGGCACAACTCGTATCGTACGTCCTTAACAGAAAAGCGAAATCTGCATTGTTGGTAACACCATCAGAATTAATATCTGTAGGCATTACAGTGAGTGAGAGTATGCAGTTGTTATCAGTTATAACAGAAGTATTAGTACAGTTTTTTATAATGCAACGATAAGATTTGCCGTTGCAATTAATTGATGGATTAGTTAATGTTAATGTGGAAGTGTTGCAGCCATTATATATAATTCCGTCAGTGATATTTACCAGGTCTTCCTGCCATTGATAAGTAAAGGGTCCGGTTCCCGTTGCAGTTACAGTAAAGAAAACCTGTCCATTTCCAACACAGATTGCAGAATCGCAGGTTGGTTGACTGATAATTACGGGTGCACTGCACAAGCATCTGGTTTGCCGGTTTTGATTTTGTGAATAAGATGCAGTTGAAATCATAATAAATAAAAAAATGAGCAATCGTATACAGAAATATTGGTTCATGCTGCAGAATTTAATCTACGAAGGTGGCAAAATTGTGTGCAGGGATTTACTACGGTATGTTATTATATTATTAATTTTAGTATCAAGTATCAAGACACAAGTATCAAGACTAAATGAATATTTATTTCCCTCTCCATGGAGAGGGATTAAGGGTGAGGCAGAGAAAAATTATTAATTATAGTATCAAGACACAAGTATCAAGACAATTATTCATTCTTAATTTTTAATTCTTCATTAAAGAAAAAACGCCCCGGAAAAATCCGGAGCGTTGCATGAAACCTTAAAAATTAATGTGACTACTATTTATTTCTTTACAACAATACGTTTTACTGAAGTAAAATTATCATTGAAAGCTTTAATCATATAAACACCTTCTGCAAGATTCTGCATATTGATAGTTGCTTTTTCATTCGCATTTACATTCAATGTTGTCATTACCATACGACCTTCCATATTTAATACTTCTACTGTTGCATTTTCTGAAACAATAACATTAAACATTCCTGTTGATGGGTTTGGATATACACTGATTGCATCTGCTGATAAATCAGAACCAGTAACACGAGCCTGAACTGCTTCACCATTCAGATAAGCTTCTACTGAAGTAAGATCAGCAGCTGTAACCTGTGCAGCATTTAAACGAACTGTTACGATTGCTTTTCCTTCAGCATAATTATTCAGACTATAAGATGTTACACGAAGTGTGTTATCATCATTATTTAAATGTGATACAACTTCAACATCACTTACATTGTTTACAACCGATTTAAATGTTACACCATTTTTCAGAGTGAAAGCAAAGTCAAGTGAGTTAACTGCTTCTGATGATTGAACTGATACTGGAATTTCAGTGATGTTGTTATTTGTTGTTGCATGAGCAAGATCAAATACCACCTGATCAGCACCTGCATTTCTGAAGATGTTATTCGGTACTGCTGTTGCATAGTTACCGTTTACATCACCAACAAGAATACCTGTGTATGTTTCAGTTGCAAATACTGCACAGGCACCTGAAGTTTGAACCGGTACCGGTAAACAGAAAGTTATTACAGGAACTTTTGCTTTTGAGTAACCAATACCATCACTGGAAGGGAACGTTGAAGAAACCTGGTATGCAACACTTGAATTTAAAGTTGACTGATCAATGAATGACCAGTCTTTCGATGGACGTCCATCAGATACACCAGCCTGGTTATAATTCCATGCCTGTTTAAATTCCGGAATACTTAATACTGCTCTCTGGTTTATCTGTGATAAATCACCTGCGGAAATTACACCGTCAAGATTTACATCCATTGCAATGATCTGGTAAACTGAAGGAACAAAAGTTACATCATTTAATAAAACACGACGGGTTAAGAATGCATCAAAACCATTGATAACAGGCTGAACACTTGTAGTGCCAGGGATGTCTTTCTGAATGTTGATGTTCACACCATTTGTGTAATCATAATTAAAGTTACCGGCAACATCAGGTTGAACTGCTGTAGCTGATAAATTTGAACACGTTGCATTATCACCATATATATTAGTGATTAAGTATGCAGTTGGAACAGCACTGTTGTAACGGATAGGACTGTTGTCTAACCAGAATCTCAAAGAAGAACCAAAAGCTGTTGGCTGGAAAGTAATAACATCACCAGGACTAACAACTTTAGTAGTTACACCGTTGAAATAACTTTCCTGTAATGTTGGAACAGCAAATGAAGCAGTGTCAGCAGAAGTGAAACCTGCAGTCTTAACGAACTCAACACAGAACACAACTCCTGAACCATTGAACTCAGCATTTGCAGGAGCAGTAGCATTAAAGAAAACAGAAATATTAATTCTTCCGTTTGTAGTATCAATGCTGTTTGCAACAGATGTAAAGTTTGGATTGATTAAATCACTGCTTACAGAAACAACACCTGTTGGAGTAACTTTTGTTTTGTTGTAAGTCATTACTACATCATAACCGATTACATTATCAACCGGAACAATAGCTCTTACAGGAACACAAAGAATACTCTGATCACATGGAGTGCTTGAAGATGTAATTACATATGCACTGCTTGAATCAAACACAGTAACTGAAACAGCAGCGGAAGTTGTAACAGCATTGTCGTTATCAGTTGCAACAGCAGTTAAGCTATGCAAACCAACAACTGCAGGCCAGTTCATTGTATAAGGACTTCCATTATCAACACCAATTGAAGAACCATCAACAAAAAATTCAACACCTGTAACTGTACCATCAGCATCATTTGCAGTTGCATTGATAGTAACTGTATTTCCTAATGTGAATGTTGCACCGTTTGCAGGAGATGTAATGCTCACTGTTGGAGCAACAACGTTTCCTACTATGATTTGCACTGCTGCAGAAGTAGTAACTGCACCACCATTATCATATGCTTTTGCAGTAAGATTGTGTGTACCAACTGTGCTAGTCCAGTTTGTTGTGTATGGAGAAGAAAGATCAGAACCTTTTCTAACACCATCAACAAAGAAAGCAACTGAATCAACAGATCCATCAGAATCAGCAGCAGTTGCATTAATTGTAACAACTTGTCCTGTTAGGAATGTTGCAGCGTTTGCAGGAGATGTAATGCTTACTGTTGGAGCAGCATTGGCAGCACCTAATGTTCCTGTTAATGATGGAATTGAAATTTCAGTTCCAACAGGAGCAGATGCAACATAATTTTCTGTTCCGCCAAGTGGTGTTCCAATCTGTATATTTAATTCATAATGGAAAACACCATCAGTAGTAATTTGTGCAATTAATACTTTGTTGTTTGCAAGCGGTCCAAATGAACCATTTAATGATGCCCAAGATCCATTGTTTGTAATGAATGAATTACCAGTCTGACTTAATGCATCAAACTGATCAGTTAAAGTACCAAGACCAACGAATGTTACTGCTTCAGGAGTTCCAGCATACAAACCATCCTGTGTTGTTAAAGGAATACCTGCAGAAGGATCAGTATTCTGAAGTATAGAAGCATGAGCAACGGTTGTTCCACCTGCTGCACCATCTTCTGATTTTAATACACCAAAGTTACCTGCACATGCAGCACCGGTTGACAACCATGTATCAAGCATTACAGAGTTTCCTGCAGCTTGCGCTTTTGTATATGCAGGTGTTGTTGCACCTCTGTCTTCATTGTTGAACCATGTTGTAGTTGTTGTAAGAGTAAGATTGTGTCCCGGTACGCCATATGCTGCCTGGAATTTATATCCTGGTAACATGTCAGCATAAATTCTGTACGTTACAGAACCCGTTGGAAGAGTACCAACACTTCCTGCTGCATCTGCTGCATTGGAAACGTAGTACTTTTCTACGATGATATTTTCTAACCCGTTTTGGGCTTTGGCCATAACTGATGCCGCGACAAGAGCTATACCCAGAAATATTTTTTTCATAATTATTTTTATAGTTTATATATAGTGAAAATGATTGTTGATTTTTATTAATTACATGATTGGTTGAATTTACCAAGCAACTGAAGGAAGTCAATTGTGTTGGTTATTCCATCACCGTTGATATCTGTAGGACATGCAGCAAGACCTGAAGTAGTTCCTAATACTGTAGAATAAGTCCAGTCAGATAACCAGTTTCTTGCACCGTTTGCTGAATCGAAAGCACCTTTGTAAGAATTCGGAGTGAAGAATCCATCAGCAGGAGCAGTAGCACAACCAACAGTTGATAATGCTGGATTTGGAGTAACGTCAATCTGGTGAGTGATGTTATTGTTTGCATTGTTGATTGCAAATGCATAATCAAAACCTGTGATTGAAGTTAATTTTGTGTTTTTATCAGTTGTATAAAACTGTGCAGTATCTGAAGAAAGTACTGTACCTGTTCCGTTGTTTTCAATTGCGAAATCAGCAGCAATCATTCCAACGAATGCATTACATTTTACTTTAAGACTATTGCTTCCGTTACCACCAACGTTAGCCCAGTTATGATAAGCTTCACTTGTTCCTGTTCTGGTTCCTAATGCTTTATTGATGTTTAAACCGTAACGGAAGTTTGCGAAAATGCTGTTGTAGATTTCACCTTCAGTAAGTTCTTTAGCTCTTATTGCTGCAGGACCTGTGTTATCAGAAGAGAAAGCAGTTTTTGCATTACCGATGAAAGTAGCATTATATATAATGGGATGTGAACGTGGAGTGTTGTTTGATTTCTGATCATCAGCATCTGATTCAAATGCATTGTCAGAATCAGGGCTTCCTGTAAGATCATTATTCTTCAAGCCAAAAAGAAACTGAGCTTTACCTGACCAACCTAAATCCCAGTCAAACATATCATCATTACCAAATAACTGAGTACAGTATTTTACGTTTACCGTTCCACCAAAAAATTCAATTCCATCATCAGCTGAAGATACTATTTCAAGATGCTCTAATGTTGTTGCTCTTCCAACAGAACCTAATGTAAGTCCGTTGATCTCACCACCCACAGTAAGAATTGCACCTGAATGACGGATAGAAACAAATTTTAAACTTCCTGAGTTATCATTATCATCAAATGATTCACCTAATGATAAGTTAACACCAAACTGATCTCTTGTATTAGAACTTGCAAAACCTTCAACAACTCCTAATCCATCAGCAACAGCTAGTTTACCATTACCACCACCAGCTACGAATGGACCGTTAGCAGCAAGAGTTAGATTGTTTGTTGCTTTTCCTAATAATACAACACCACCCCATCTACCAATGTTGGTGATAGGATATGTTCCATCCAGTTGATCTGCTTCTGCAGTAAATACAATAGAACAATCTTCTTCACCATTAGCAATTAATTGCCCGCCTCTTGAAACGATTAATGCAACAGCAGAGTCAGCAGTTGAACGGAAACGTCCTTTAATAACAGTACCTGGTTTAATAGTTAATTGTTTTCCACTTGGAACAAAAATCTTTTTGTCGAGGATGTAAGTTTTGTCGCAGGATAAAATAGTATTCGTAAGTAAATCTCCGTCAGTAGCACCACCACTAACTGCTAATGAACTCAGCAATACAGTTGGACGTGATGAAACAGGAGTAGGGCATCCGCAGGCAGCACCAAGGTTGACCTGTGCATTACCGGAAATACTTACAAGTGCCAGAGCAGCACATGCAGCAATTTTTGAAATTGTTCTTTTCATTTGTTTTATATTTATTAGTTTATGGATATCACCTTCGTTGATGAATGATGCAAAGATGTAGCACCTGAATTAGGATAATAAAAATTCTGATTTATGAAAAGGTTATTTGTAGTTCTCTTTAAGGTTACTCAGAAAAA
>JBDTVD010000175.1:0-7472 GCA_040007375.1 Bacteroidota bacterium
CTGAATAAATCATGCTTCACAAAACACGGGGAATTGTACTTCATACGTTAAGTTATGGCGAGGCCAGTGTGATTGCTCATATATATACAGAAGAATTTGGGATGCAGTCGTTTTTACTGAATGGTGTACGTAAACCCAGAGCACGATTTAATGCCAACCTGTTACAACCACTCTGTTGTGTGGAGCTTGTTGCTTTTATTAAACCACATCAAAGTCTTTATCGTGTAAATGAATTTGCTGCAGCACCTTCTTTTGAATCTATTCCTTACGACACGCTTAAAACAACAATTGCTCTTTTTCTTGCTGAAGTGATGTATCGCTCCATAAGAGAAGAAGAAAAAAATCAAGCACTTTTCGAGTTTATATATAACGCTGTTTTATATCTTGATCAGCAGCAGGAACATTTTCATCTTTTTCATTTATTATTTATGATGAAACTAAGTCGTTTCCTGGGATTCTATCCGCAGAATCATGCAGAAGATTCCGCTCCCGTTTTTGATCTGCGTGAAGGTGTGTTTACCAATCAACTTCCTTTACATGGTGATATTCTTGATCCTGCAACAGGAAAAAATCTCAGCCGTTTGCTGGATGCATCACTCGATACCATTCATCAGTTAACATTCACTGCAACAGAAAGAAAAACATTGTTGAGAAGCCTGGTTTATTATTATGAATTGCATCAGACACATGGCTTTCAACTGCAGAGTATGGCTGTGCTGGAAGAAGTGATGAATTAATTGTAACCAACTATTTTTTCCTCTATGATCTCTGTGGTTCTCTTCTTAACTCTGCGTGAAATAAAAGTTCTTCTGCAGAGTAATAATCATTCTGCTATTGATGATTACTATTTCACGCAGAGGTTCTTGAGGCGCAGAGGAACGCAGAGTTTTTCTTTTATAAATTAGGGAATGATTATACTTTTAGTCTTTTTCGTTTGTGCACTGAAATAACCTAAACTTCCTCCGTTGATATTGCTTACAGGATTTGCAGGTGTTGCACTTTCATCTGGTCCAGCACCACTTTGTGAGAGACTGAAATAGTATAAATAAACCGCAGCATCAATGTTAAACATCTCCACAGTAATATTATCACCAGGCTCCATTTCCTGATCGGTGAACAGCGGACGGCTTACATTTTTTCCATCAGTGTAATCATCATTATCAACTAAAATGTTTTTATCAGCTTGTCCATTAACAAATAGTTTATAGCGATAACAATTTTTTACACCGGCAGGATCATAATGGTATGGGATGATGCTGTAATTGGTTGCTCCGGCAAAACTAAGACTGTCCATTCCCAGACTATCAAACTCCACAAGAAAAGGCATCTGTGATTTTGACGTATATAATTTTCCACCTGTCTGCACTGTTAAATAATAAGTTCTTCCTGATAACGGTAATACAGAATCCGACTGATAAACTCCCGGACTTACCAATGGCAATGTATCTGTATTTCCTGCATCATCACTTATAATAACCGTTGCATCATTCACAGAAGGAAAATTATTTGCCTGTGAAAAATTCAATGATCGTGTAATCTTAACAGTTGCCGGATGAACGTCATCCTGAACAACACCTTCAATCACCAATTGCTGATCAGAATCATTCAGATCCACATCAATTACTTTTTCACAGGATGATGTGATAACTACCGTTAAAAACAGTACTATATATTTTATCGTTTTCATTTTATGTCTTCTTATTAAAAAAATTAAAATTTAAAGTTATATGTTACTGATGGAACCCAACGGAAGAGTGCTGTCTGAACGGCTTCTGTTCGTGTAGGATCATTTTCTGCTTCCTTGAATTCTATGGAATAAGCATTCTCTCTTCCGTATGCATTATATAAAGAGAAGTTCCAACTGGATTCTTTCTGTGCTGTTTTAACACGATAAACTGTAGCTGATAAATCAAGACGATGATAAGCAGGCATACGATAAGCATTACGATCTGTATATAAAAACCGAACTTCATTATCGAGAAGATATTTACCACTTGGAAACGTAACCGCATTACCTGTATAGTAGATCCATGATGCACTGAAACTCCATCTCTTATTCAGATCGTAAATACCGGTTATAGAAAAATCATGTGTACGATCCTGGCGCGCATTATACCAATCATTATTATTAATACCATCAATTTTCTTTTCTGTTTTTGATAACGTATAACTGATCCATCCACTCAACTTTCCTTTTTTCTTTTTCAATTGTAACTCCAGTCCATACGCTCTTCCATCACCATACAACAAATCTCCTTCAACAAAGTCATTACCCTGAACACTTGCACCATTACGATAATCAATCTGCTCATACATTGTTTTATAATACGTTTCAGCACTCAACTCAAAAGCATTGTCTTTGAAATTGCGGAAATAACCGAATGATACCTGATCAGATAATTCAGGCTTTACATTATTGCTTGATGACAGCCATAAATCAGTTGGTGATGTTGCAGTGGAATTGGAAATGAGATGCAGGTTCTGAACATTGCGTGCATAACCTGCTTTTAATGAAGTGGATTTATTAAGTGAATAGGATATAGAAAGACGTGGTTCAGGGTTTATATATGTTTTAACAAAATCACCGGTTCCATAGGTTGCAGTATCAGTAACATTACCATCAGCATCAAAAGAATAAAAATCACCTTCACCTAAAATACTATAGGAAGTCATCCTTATACCATATATAATATTCCATTTTTCACCAGCCTGATAATCGCCGGAATAATAAGCAGCATTTTCCCATGAGAAACGACTCTGTAATTTTAAATCATTAATACCTGATGATTCAGAAGAAGAAATTTCTCCAGGTAAAATCGTATGATAAATGGAATTCACACCAACACGAATTTTATGTTTCACATTGGGAAAAATCTGGAACTCCTGCTTTACATTCCAGTCCTGGATGCTTGATGTAATATCAAAATCATTATCATCACTGCTTATAGAAATCTTATAACTGTAATTACTGAAGATGACGGATGTATTGGAAAAAACTTTATCACTGAACAAATGATTCCATCTTACCGTTCCTGTTGCATTGCCCCAATCGATACCAAATAAATTCGCAAGTCCCAGCATATCACGACCGAAATATCCTGACAAAAACAAGCGGTCTTTCGTTCCCAGGCTATAATTAATCTTCGCATTTACATCATAGAAATACAACTTGCTGTTTCGCGTATCTTCATCATTCGATAATTTTAAAAAAACATCAGCATACGTTCTTCTTGCTGACAACAGAAAAGAGCTTTTATTTTTTTTAATGGGTGCTTCTACATTTATTCTTGAAGAAATTAAACCGATACCACCACTTACATCTGTTTGCTGGTTATTACCATCATTCATTTTAATGTCAAGTACAGAAGATAATCTTCCTCCATACTGTGCAGGCATTCCACCTTTATATAAAACCGCATCTTTAATTGCATCACTGTTAAAGGTAGAAAAAAATCCAAGCAGATGAGATGCATTATAAACCGGTGCTTCATCAAGCAATATTAAATTCTGATCCGAAGCACCTCCACGAACATAAAAACCAGAGTTTCCTTCTCCTGCACTTTTCACTCCGGGAAGCAGCTGTATCGTTTTCAAAATATCTTTCTCGCCAAAAAGAACAGGCACCTTTGCAATATCCTTCATATCTATTTTCTCCACGCCGGCCTGTGCTGATCGCAACTGTTCCACTTCCTTATCTGCTGTGATGGAAACTTCTTTCAACTCTTCTGATGACGTTCGCATTTTAAAATTCAGCTTGAGGTTCTGATCCAGCTTTACAAGAGTGTCTTTTTTCAGATAACCCATCACATTACAATACAGCGTATAATTTCCTGCTGGCAGTGTGAGTGAATAAAATCCATATTCATTACTCGTTACTCCTTTTCCCGGAAGTTCTCTCACCATAACGGCCGCTCCAATTACAGTTTCTCCGGAATAATTATCCGTTATTGTTCCGCTTACAGTGAAGCTCTGAGCATCAGCATATGCACCAATCAGCATCATGCATAAAATGAATACATATGTTTTCAGCCTGTGAAAAGTTTTTATTAAAAAATAAATTTTCATATAGAAAGTGATTTAATGATTTGTGGTTTTATGATTTCTGTTATTCTTTACCAGTAATTGCGGCGGCAAAAGTATCTAACCATTTCTACCACACAACTTCAACCCGACTAATTATAGAATTTGATCGGTGAAGTGCATGTAACGGCTTATGAAGTGTATTATTCGAAATCGGAAAACATTTCTTTTTAAGAGGCATTTAGTACATTTACCCCATATTTTGAGCATTATGAGCAAGAAACAAAGCACCGGAAAGCCAGCATTAAACTTCAATACTGCATGGAGTTATTCGCCGGCACCGGAAACAGCAGATCACATTAAGCTGAAACCGCAGTATGATCTTTTTATAAATGGTAAATGGAGTAAGCCATCAGGAGGAAAATATTTTGATACTATTAATCCCGCAACTGAAAAAAAAATTGCTTCTGTTGCAGATGCTACTGCTGCTGATGTGGATAAAGCGGTAAGTGCAGCACGTACGGCAGGTGAGAAAGTATGGGGACGAATGAAAGGTTCAGAACGCGCCAAATATATATATCGCATTGCGCGCATCATGCAGGAGAAAGCCCGCGAACTTGCCATTATTGAAAGTATGGATGGTGGAAAAGCAATTCGTGAGTCGCGTGATGTGGATGTTCCCTTAGCTGCAGCACATTTCTTTTATTATGCAGGATGGGCTGATAAACTGGATTATGCATTTCCGGGAAGAACAGCACAACCGCTTGGTGTTGCAGGACAGATTATACCGTGGAACTTTCCGCTTTTGATGGCTGCATGGAAAATTGCTCCTGCATTAGCATGTGGAAATACAGTTGTATTAAAACCTGCAGAAACAACTCCACTTACTGCATTAAAACTTGCTGAAATTATTGAAGAAGCAGAACTACCTCCCGGCGTTGTAAATATAATAACTGGTGCAGGAGGAACAGGTGCTGCTATGGTTCAGCATAAAGGAATTAATAAAATTGCATTTACGGGTTCGACAGAAGTTGGAAAAATAATACAGCGTTCATTAGCAGGAACTGATAAAAAATATACTCTGGAGCTGGGTGGTAAAGCAGCAAATATTGTTTTTGAAGATGCTGCACTTGATCAGGCAGTGGAAGGAATTATTAATGGAATATTTTTTAACCAGGGACATGTTTGTTGTGCAGGATCACGATTGTTTGTGCAGGAAAATGTTTCGAAGATCCTGATAAAAAAACTGCAGGACAGAATTGAAACTTTAATTATTGGCGATCCGCTGGATAAGAACACTGACATTGGTGCTATCAATAGTAAAGAACAATTAAACAAGATTAAAAAATATATAAAGATAGGAATAGATGAAGGTGGTGATTGTTATCAGTCATCATGTGCTGTTCCGTCAAAAGGATTCTGGTGTAAGCCAACCATATTTACCAATGTTGCACAAAGCAGCAGAATTGTTCAGGAAGAAATATTCGGTCCTGTTTTATCAGTACAAACATTCCGTACTGTTGAAGAAGTAATTGAAAAAGCAAACAATACTCCGTTCGGATTAAGTGGTGGAATATGGACTGATAAAGGTTCGAAAATATTTAAAGTATCAACGAAACTAAGAGCAGGAGTTGTGTGGGCTAATACCTACAATAAATTTGATCCAACATCTCCTTTCGGTGGTTATAAAGAAAGCGGAATGGGAAGAGAAGGTGGATTGCATGGACTGGAAGCATATGTGAAACTTAGTAATTAGTAGTGAGTATTATCAATGACTATTAATCCAATTTTTAACCGCGAAGAACACGAAGAAAAATACGCAAAGAACCGTGAAGAAAAAACTTTGTGATCCTTTGCGAAAAACTTTGCGATCTCTGCGGTAAAAAAGGAAATTATAAAAGAAATCAGGAAGTTTAATTATTGCTTTATCTTATTAAGATACATTTATAATGTTGCTGAATTGTAACTACAAAAATACACCGGAGTTTATAAGTCTTGTTGAAGAATCATCTTCACAACAATATGCATTAAATAGTCTTTCAAATGTAATCATCGGAAGGGCAATAGAAGTTCATACATTACTTGGACTTGGATTGCTTGAATCAGCATATAAAGAATGTCTTTATTATGAATTGGTAGAGAAGGGACTAATGGTAGAAATTGAAAAAGGTCTTCCATTAATATATAAAAATGTCAATCTTGAATGTGGATATCGTGCTGATCTTTTAGTAAATAATCAAATTATTATTGAAATAAAATCGGTTGAATCACTTAATGATATTCATGTTGCTCAAGTTCTTACTTACCTCAAGTTATCCGATTTTAGACTTGGGCTTCTCATAAATTTCAATGTGTTGCGACTTAAAGATAGAATAAAAAGGTTGGTCAATAAATTTTGAATGTAAATACTTGTCCTAAAATGGAAACAGCAAAGAAAAAAGTAACAAAGAAGATTGAGCATGAGAATGGAAGTTCTATGAATGGTCATGCTGCAAAAACAGAACGTCTTCCTGTAAATAAAACTTATAAATTATATATTGACGGAAAATTTCCACGCACGGAAAGCGGACGTTATTATTCATTGAAAGATAAAGACGGAAATGTGATTGCTAACATCTGCCGTTCATCGAGGAAAGATCTGCGCGATAGTGTTGTAAGCAACAGAAAAGCTCAAAGCGACTGGTCAAAGAAAACTGCATATAATAAAGGACAGATCCTGTATCGCATAGCAGAAACTCTGGAAGGACGCAAAGCACAATTTGCAGATACTATGATGAAGCAGGGTCTTAGTGCTGCTGCTGCAACTTCTGAAATAAATGAAGCAATTGATCTGCTGGTTTATTATGCAGGATGGACGGATAAATATATACAGATATTCAGCAGCGTGAATCCTGTTGAATCATCACACTTCAACTTCAGCTATCCCGAACCAACAGGCGTTGTAACAATTTTCCCAACTGAAACATCTGCACTTTCCTCTTTAGTTGCCAGTGTTGCTCCTGTTATTGCAGGTGGAAATGCATGCACCGTTATAGCAGCAGAAAATTATCCGTTAACAGCTATCGAATTTGCTGAAGTATTACATGCATCCGATCTTCCCGGTGGTGTAATTAATTTCTTAACCGGACAACGAAAGGAACTTATCGGACATGCATCATCTCACATGGATGTAAATGCACTTATATATAATGATCTTTCAGCAGAGCATGTAATAACTGTTCAGACAAATGCAGCATTAAATGTGAAGCGCATTGTAAATTATTCAAAGGAAGATGTGCGTTCTCCTTACCGCATTTTATCCTGCCAGGAAATTAAAACTACATGGCACCCTGTTGGGATATAATTAAGAATGAAAAATGAAGAATGAAGAATTGGGAAGTTAGTATCAAGACATAAGTATCAAGTATCAAGATTAATTTTTTCTAATCTCTCGTTCCGGCGTCTTCGCCGGA
>JBDTVD010000176.1:0-7470 GCA_040007375.1 Bacteroidota bacterium
CACTGCAGGGAGCGAGTTTTGATGCATATACAGGTACACTGGGAATACCAACGCCCTGCGACCCACCACCAAGTATTATCGGTAGCAGAGTTTACCCATCAGCACCAGCAAAAAACAAAGCAAGGAATGGTGCATCGTCTGCCATTCAAAATAAAATTAATATATATCCAAATCCTGCAACAGGTATTTTTTATGTGGAAGTAAATGCTGCTGCACCACTGTTGCAATGGAGTGTAAAAGATTTGTTTGGCAGAGAACTAAAAACAGGTGTTACTGAAACAAGCAAAACTGAAATTAACCTGGTAGGATTTCCATCAGGCATATATTATTTTGAAGGAACTGCCAATGGCAAAAAGTGGGTGGAGAAACTGGTGAAGCAATAATTTGTAGTTGTGAGTAATTAGTTCGGAGTCCGGAGAAAACCAGTTCCACTATGCTTAGCTTAAGATGATACTACTGCCGTGATTGAACCAACACTGGCTTGATTAACTTACACTGTTTGAAAAAGCTAAAAAAGCTTTGAATACCTTTTTAGGGCACTCGAAATTCCCTGCACGCTCAGGATTAGGTTCTGAATGACATTTTAAATATTAAAAAATTTCGTAGTGATGAAAATCCAGTTGCAGAATAACCGCAACTTTCTGTTTTTTCTCCGGATGATCCTGTTCTCCTGTTAAAACATGACCATTTTTCGCGTAATTTCGGCTTTCAAAGAATCCTTATACTATGAAGAAAAAATTACCTGGTGTTCTGATAACACTAATGTTTCTGATTTCCCTGGCAGCGGGTGCTGTAACTCCGGGCAATTTTATATTACCTGCCGGTTTAAAAGCTGATGATTATCTGGCAAAAACAGTAATCCTGCGCGTCCATCCTGATTACAGATCTTCCTGCACAACAGAACAAATTAATATCGCTTCTGTAAAATCTGTTTTGCAATCTGTCGGAGCATCCGGTCTGCATAAAATTTTTCCGGATCATCAGCCTCCATTAGCTGAAAGAAATGAATACGGAATGCCTTATTCTGATCTATCACTTATTTATGAATTAAAATTTTCTGCCGATGTTGATCTCGTAAAAGTGATCAACAGTTTACTGAAAACAAATGTGCTCATCTATGCAGAACCAAAATATTTACCGAAAGTAACTTTCACTCCCAATGATCCGCAGATGGCTGCGAACCAACCTTTCCTGACCCGCATCAATGCATTTAACGGATGGGATGTTTCTAAAGGTGATACTAATGTTGTTATTGGAATTACAGATACAGGAACAGATTGGGATCATCCGGATCTTGCTGCAAATCTTAAATTGAATTATGCTGATCCTATTAACGGAGTTGATGATGATAATGACGGTTACATTGATAATTATCGTGGCTGGGATTTAGGTGAAATTGATAATGATCCAATGGTTGGTGCCTGCTTTACCTGTTTGCATGGTTCACATGTGAGTGGATGTGCAGCAGCAGTTACCAATAATGGAGTGGGTGTTGCATCAGCAGGATTTAATTCCCGCTTTCTCCCTGTGAAAATTGCAGATGCATCAGGTTCATTAACTAAAGCATATGAAGGAATTACTTATGCTGCTGATCATGGTTGCCAGATTATCAACTGCTCGTGGGGCGGTGGTGGTGGTGGTTCATTTGGTCAGAATGTAATTGACTATGCAACCATCAATAAAAACTGTTTAGTAGTGGCGGCTGCAGGTAATAATTCAAGCAATCAGTTATTTTATCCTGCAGCTTTTAATTATGTTCTTGCCGTTGCTGCAACAAACAGTGTGAATGATAACAAAGCAAGTTTTTCCAACTACGGTTCTTATATTGATGTTTGCGCTCCGGGAAATAATATATATGCAACGGTGTATGATAACTCATATACAAATATGAGTGGTACATCAATGGCTTCTCCGGTTACCGCTGGTGTGGCTGCAATTGTAAAATCCTATTTCCCTTCTTACACAGGCTTACAGGTGGGTGAGCAGGTGCGTATTACTGCTGATAATATTTATTCTCTTCCGCAAAACACACCTTTTGTAAATGGCCTTGGTACAGGAAGAATTAATTTGTTCAATGCATTAACAGTTGCCTCTCCATCCATCCGCATGAATCCAATCAATACAACAGATAACGACGATGATGTATTCCTGGCTAATGACACTTTATATATAACAGGTGATATTATAAACTTCCTTGCTCCAACAGTAGCATTAGGAATTACATTAAGTTCCACTTCGCCATACGTTACCATCATTGATAATTCCACCACCGTTGGTGTTCTTGGAACAATGGCTACTACCAATAATAATACGGATCCTTTCACAGTAAAAATTAATCAGAGTGCTCCGCAAAATGCAGTGATTACTTTCAAACTGACTTTTCAGGATGGAACTTATTCTGACATCCAGATTTTCAGCATGATTGTGAATGTGGATTATGTTAACATCACTGTGAATGATGTATGGACTACCAATACCAGCAAAGGTAGATTGTGTTATAATGGTGAAACACAATCAGAAGGTCTTGGTTTCGATTATCTCTCAGGAGGAACTATGACTTATGAAGCTGGCTTTATGGCTGGAACAGCAGCTGGTGTTTCTGATAATGTAAGAGGTGCAACGTTAACTGATAATGACTGGAGTGCAACATCAAACATCTTAAAAAACTCTCCGGGATTTTTCTCCGACTTTGATACTTATGGAAGATTTAATGATGCAAATAATCCTTTGCCAATAGGGCTGGATGTTAAACACCGTTCGTTCTCCTGGAGCTCACCACCGGATACTAAATATCACATCTTTGAATACACAGTGAAAAACGGCAGCGCTGCAGCACTCAGTAATATATATGCTGGTATTTTCTCTGACTGGGATGTTATGAATTTCAACAATAACAAAGCTGCTGAAGATGCAGGATTGAAAATGGGATATGTATGGTGTACTGATTCTGCCGGATTGTATGCAGGAATTAAATTGCTCACTTCCGGTAATTTCAATCATTATGCAATTGATAATTTAACAGGTGGTGCAGGTGGTGTTGATTTATATACCGGTGGTTACGATGAAACAGAGAAGTACATTACACTTTCAACGCCAAGAGCTACTGCTGGTGGTGCAACAACAGGTAATGATGTTATTGATGTAGTTTCTACTGGTCCTTTCAATTTAAATCCCGGTGATTCTGTTGTTGTTGCATTTGCTTTAATTGCAGGAAATGATTTAAATGATATTACAGAAAGTGCAGGACTTGCGCAAATTCATTATAATTCCTTAACAGGAGTATTCGAAAACAATACCACTGTAAAAAATGATTTGTATATATATCCTAATCCTGCTTCTGATAATCTGAATATCCGTTTTCAACTTTCAAAATCATCAGACGTAACAATTACTTTGTTTGATTTAAGCGGCAGACCGGTATTGCAGAATAAACGCAGTGCTCTTCATGCAGGTCAGCAGGAGTTGAAATTAAATATCAAAAATCTGCCAGGTGGTTATTATGTGGCCGAAATAAAATCCAATGAAGGAACAGTTTCAGGCAAAGTAATTATTTCCGGCTCTTCCCGTTAACTAATCCGTGATGTCAGGTATTACCACCTGACTGAATGGAATACATAAAGAAGGCCTTATTCATTAAATCAGAATAAGGCCTTCTTTATTTTTGATTTTGTAATTTCAAATTCGTATTTCAATGATACTATGTAGCCAGGTGTTTCCACCTGACTGAATTCCAATTCCTCGTTTATATTCAAATTAATAGTGCAGTAAGTTGTTACCACCTGACTGAATTCAGTATTTCCACGTTCGTATTCAAATGATTTTGATATTACTGTGCAGTCAGGTATTCCCACCTCACTGAATTCCAATTCCGCGTTCGTATTCAAATTAATAGTGCAGTAAGTTGTTACCACCCGTCTGAATTCAGTATTTCCACGTTCGTATTCAAATGATTTTGATATTTTTGAACACTACGATTATGCAAAAAATTAAAAGAGTTATATATATTATAGTGATACTGGCCATATCACTGGTTTTAGCCCTCCTGCTGTATCTCACTTCACTGAAACCTCAATACTCAGGCACCATACAGTTACAGGGACCTAAACAGCCCGTTGAAATTATTTTCGATTCGTATGGCATTCCACATATTTATGGTAAGAATGAAGAAGATACTTACTTCGCATTAGGTTATGTACATGCACAGGACCGTTTGTTCCAGATGGAGATGATCCGGCGTGTTGCTTCCGGAAATCTGTCGGAAATTTTCGGAAAGGAATTTATTCCAATTGATAAATTTTTTAAAACACTGGGGCTTGATGATCATGCTGCTCTCTCAGCTGCAACTTATTTAAATGATACAACCGAGCATTATCAGCGTGCTGCACTGGCTTATGTAAAGGGTATCAACCAATTTATCGCACATGGCAGAACACCAGTGGAATTTACTTTACTTGGAATAGCTAAGCGCGATTTTACTCCTGCTGATATTTATCTCACCATAAATTATATGGCATTTAATTTCGCACAGGGTTTTAAAACAGATCCCACTTTATCATATATATATAATAAACTTGGAAATGATTATCTCAAAGAAGTTTCCGGTCAGTATAAAAAGGGATCTATGATGATTCCTGTATTTATAAGAGATTCTTCTGTTGCTCATAACTATCTGCCTTCAGTTAAATATGAAACAACTGCTGACCTTATTGAAAAGACAGAAAATTTTGCAGCACCTCTCTGCGGAAGTAATGGATGGGTATTGAGTGGTGAACATTCCAGATCAGGTAAAGTTCTTTTTGCTAATGATGCACACATAGGATATGCACAACCCAGTGTATGGTATGAAGCTAACTTAGAATATCCCGGATATAGTTTTTACGGAAATCATCTTGCCGGTTTTCCTTTTGCTGCAATTGGTCATAATAAATCTGTTTCATGGGGACTTACTATGCTTATGAATGATGATGTTGATTTTTACACGGAGAAAGTAAATCCTGCCAATAAATATCAGTATTGGGAGCATGGAAAATGGATTCCGATGAAAGTGAAAACAAAAATGATTAAGGTGAAGAATGAAGCGGATCGTGAATGTATTGTAAGAACAACTAATCATGGTCCGTTAGTTCAGGGAGTAATGCCTGAATGGAAATATATAACCAATGAAGCTGTTGCCTGTTGGTGGACGCATTTAAAATTTCCAAGTAATCTGTTGCAGGTAACTTATGAATTGAATCATGCATCAACCATGGCACAGGTGCGCACCGCTGCATCAGAAATTATCAGTCCCGGTTTAAATATTATGTATGGTGATTCTGCAGGAAACATTGCATGGTGGGCTGCGGCAAAACTGATACATCGCTCCAGACAGGAGGTACCTTACCTGTTGATGAATGGTGCGTCAGGAAAATATGATCCAATTGGATTTTATGATTTCAGTTACAATCCCAAATCAGAAAATCCTCCGTCAGGAATTATATATAGTGCAAATAATCAACCTGACAGCGTAAAAGGGTTTTTCCTTCCTGGTTATTATGTTCCTGATGACAGGGCAAAACGTATTAATGAACTGCTTACCGACAGAGATAAATACAGCCCTGAAGATTTTCAGCGGATAAATTTTGATGTGATTTCCAATACAGCACCTCGCAATGCACAGAATATTCTTGCATTGCTTGACCCCAAAATGGTTAACAAAACTCCTATTCACAATAAAGCCTATTATAATTTGTTGAGATGGAATGGCGATCATCAGCCAAACGATATTTCACCTACTATATATTATCGTTTGATTTATTATATATTGAAGATGACACTGGAAGATGAAATGGGTACCACTAACTTTAATGCATATCTTAAAACACATGCTTATAAAGCATCATTAGCATCGTTGCTTGAAAATAACAACAGTGTATGGTGGGATGATATCAACACTAAGAAATTAAAAGAATCACGCTACAGGATTTTCAATTTAGCATTTGATCAGACCATAAATGATCTGGTTAAAAATCTGGATGATAATGTAAATGCCTGGCAATGGGGTCGTGTTCATCAACTGGAACATGTACATCCTATAGGAATGAAACAACCTTTCAATTATCTTTTTAATGTGGGTCCTTTTCCTGTTTGCGGAGGAATTGAAACCATCAATAATGCAGATTTTATGCTGACCTCCTTACCGAGATATAAAGTAACATTAGGTCCATCAATGCGCATAGTTCTTGATTTTGCAAACCTTGATAATTCTATGAGCATCCTTCCTACCGGAGAATCGGGCAACCTGATGAGCAACTATTATAAAGACCAGTCGTCAATATATAATAACGGAAAACTGAGAGCACAGAAAATGAACCGTAAGGAAATCTTCAGGAAGAAATCCGGACGATTGGTGTTGCAACCGGCAATGTGATTTGATATTTTAAGATTTGAATGAAACTTCTACAATTTTAATATCAATTAAAACCCGGAGTATATGAATAAGTAATCTTTTGTTATCAGAAATGCCTTTACAACTATGCCAGGCGGAACAGGTTTACTGTAAATAAAAAAATGAGAAATGAAATTATCAACTCAAATACTTTTAGCTTTTTCAATTGTCCTTTTGTTATCTATAATAGATTCTTCTTCCAATTACATTCTTTCACTGAAGGTTGAAAAGAATATTCAATTTTTAAATAAGTCGCAGGAAATAATGCGCAATTCGACAAATCTGCATAAAGCTATTATCGAAATGCAAAGCTCCTTCAGAGGCTTTCTTTTAACATCAGATACAAATTTTCTCGAAGGATATAAAAACGGGCTAAAAAATGTCCCGCTTCATTTAATCGAACAAAGAAATCTGATTAAAGAAAACGCTGGTCAATGTACCATTCTCGACTCCATACAGTATTGGCACAAACAATGGGTTAATTATGCTTCCTCTCTGATTAAAGCCAATATAGAATCAGCTCTCTCTGAGCATGAACTAAAAAATTACAATCAACTTTTTGATGACAAACTGAAAAAAAAGCTAGGAAAAAATATTAATGACAAAATATCTTTACTATTCATGGAATTTGACAAAAGTGAATACAAATTAAGAAGTATTCATAGCACCAACCTGATTTCATCCATACAGCGAACCCATACAATCTCATTTTCCTTTTTTGTATTAACCATCATTATCGGAATATACAGTACATTATATATTATGCGGCTCATCACAAAAAGAATTAAGACAATGGTACAGTTGGCAGAAAATATTTCGAAGGGTGAATTCACAACAGTAAATGACGACAGACATGATGAACTAACAAGTTTGTCATCATCACTAAATATAATGTCCGACAACTTAAACAGGAATATAAAAGAGCTTGAAAAAAGAAATATAGAACTGGATAAATTCGCTTATGTAGTATCACATGATTTAAAAGCACCGGTAAGAGGAATTCATAATGCAATTAAATGGATTGAAGAAGATTTAGGCAATGAACT
>JBDTVD010000177.1:0-7470 GCA_040007375.1 Bacteroidota bacterium
GTGTAACTTCCCACTGTCAACTGTCCACTAAATTAATCTTCCCAGACTGCGTACGCAAAGCCTGCCGCGCCGAAACCGTTGCCATTGTAGAGCAGGTACTTTTTTCCTTTATGTTCGTAACGATGGGCGTAATTAATCATCTGATAGTCAAAATCTTCCGGGTTTTCGGATTTTTCTTACGTGAATAAAGTCTGTATTCTCCGGATTTCAATTTGCGGATCATGATAATTATTTAATATGCAGGCAAAATAAATATGCCTTTTTAAAGTAGTGAGCGATGAGATATGAGCAGAGTATATAATAAATGAACTTAATCACCTAATCACATAATCACCTAATCACTTATTATGTAATTTTGATTTATAATTTTAACTCCACATAAAATGATCTTAGAAAGAATGGTATTCCGCCTGAAATTCGGAAAAGCAAAAGAGGTAAAAGCCTTAATGAAAGAATCGAAAAACATCATGCCTGCTGATTGGCAAAAGAACATGCGATCCATGTTTGACTTAACCGGACCATCCTACACGTTTGTGATGGAAACAACTTATGAAAATTTAACTGCTATGGAAAAAATGATGCAACAGGAAATGCCTAATGCAAAAGAAATGGGTGAATGGTATCAGAAGTTCAGTGCTTTAGTGGATAGTTCGTACAGAGAAATGTTTACGATTACAGAGTAATCGAATTATAAATTTTAAATTATAAATTCAAAATCAGCATTTATTCAGCTTACTGGTTCCGGTGTCTCGCCGGAATTTTTTTGAACTGAATTTTCAAAAGTGTCTTCTCCGGATTATGATAATTTATGAATTGTCAAGTTTATTTAATTCCAAAAATGCGCTGAGTAAACAATCTCTAAACACTCAGTTAACCTGTAGAGAATGTTTACTCAACGCCTAATATAAACCTAACCACTTATCTTCGATAATTAATAATGAAGAATTAATAATTAATAATGAATTTTAATTTCTGACTCTAAATTATTTAGTTTTTAGTTTTTAATTTTTAATTTTTAATTTTTAATTTTTAATTTTTAATTTTTAATTTTTAATTCTGCATTCTGCATTCTGCATTCTGCATTCTGCATTCTACATTTAAGCGATAGCATGTCTCTTAAAGTTAGATTCTGGCATCTTCTTAAACATTTGCGCATCTGCCGAATATTTTCCCGGTCCGAGGAGGAAAATGGTAATAAATGCCCCTGCATAAAGTAATGCCATTTCTGATTTTGCAAAAGGTTGACCTACATGAGCCATTAAAATTGCCGTCAACATATTGATGACAATTGGTATTATAGCAACTCTGGTAAATAATCCAACCAATACAAATGCAGCACATAAAAATTCTGCAAATGCTGTGAGCCATGCAGAGGCGTGTACTCCTAAACCAAGGAAATTTACAAACTGCACATCATCCTGCTGCAACATTGCCAGTTTTCCAACACCATGATTAAATAAAAGCAATCCTCCGAATATAATCCGAAGTATTAATGAGGCAGTATCGGTCGATAAAATTCTGTTTGAGAAGAAGATGTTTTTCATAATAATAATGAAGGCTAAAGATTTATGCCATTTAATATAATTTGAAGATTTAAAATTTGAAGATTTGAAATGGGCTGTCGCAGGAATTAACAGGCGACAGTAATACTATCTGTGTTTTAGTGATGAAGAGTTTGATCATTAAAAAATATATAATGATGTGAGTAATTATCACTTTAAAAAAATCATTACACACTAAAACCCAATTGAACCAGCGGAACGGGGCATTTCCGGCCCTTAGAGGCAGCGAGAGCCTTGTGTGTTTGATAATGCCGCAGGCATGCAGGCTGCGTACAGTTTCATCATATCAAATTTAAGATTGCAATTCAAAAGTACAAATTGAAATTGAATGATGTTATTTCACCGCTAGTTTCAATCCTGCAAAATAACTCCTATCACCTGCAGCATTAAAAAACCTTCCTCCAACTGCATTTAAATCATTTCCTAAACTGTATTTTTCATCTAAAGCATTGTCAACTCCACCAAAGACTTCCAGAGTCCACCTGCTGCCTGTAGTTTTCCACGTTAGTTTTAACTGAACAAGATCATAAGCATCAGCATAAGCAGTATTACTGTCGTTAACAGGAAGACTACCTGTTGAATTATGAGATATATATAAATGAAATCCTGCAGGGAATTGTGTAACCAGACTGCTGACGATAATCTGCTCAGGTACTCCTGTTAAATCATTACCTGAATAATCATCCTTAGCATTGATATAATCTGCAAATGTAAAATCAGAATAGGTAATACTGTTGTTCAATTGCAGATGCCGAATAATACCTGTTTGTTTTTGTTTGATGATTTCAATCGAAAGTTGTGATTCTATTCCTTTCTGATCGGTTCCTCCTGCATTGATGAAAAACTCGGTGTCGTTATCATGCACTCTTCTCACAATAGCATCCTGTAACTTATAATAATATGCTGCAACATCCCACCAGAGTATTCCGTGTTTGTCGTGAAAGCGAAATCCTGTTTCGTAGTTCCATCCGCTTTCCGGTTGTAAATTAAAATTGATGATGTTATCGGATGCAAGTACTTCTGCAATAGTTGGTGGCGAATATCCTCTGCTGATAATAAAACGCCATGCTAACGATGGTGTAATGCTGTAGGAAATTCCCAAGCGGGGCATCAGTTGAGGATCGAAATTATTTATAGAAGAATTTAATTCTGCAGGATAGCTGCTTTCATAACGATACTTTGTAAAATTAATACTTGCAGAAACTTCAGTTGACAAACGATGATTTATATCCAGTACATATTGTGCAAAGGCAAATCCCTGTTCAGCATCGAGTTTATTCTTTGCCTGTAAAGTATCTTTTTCTCCATGATTATTTCCATTGTTTGTGATGTGCGATTGCAGATCCTGTATTTCTGCTCCTGTATTTATTTTCCAGTTGATGGATGATTCATTTTTATTTTTGAATTGAAACCATGTTCGTACAGCAACATTATTTTCTTTGCGTGTTTCATAATTGGTGATGAATGGATTTTTGAAATCAGTATGTGAACCAGAGAAAGTAATTACATGCATTACGTTTGGAGTGAGTTGTATGCTGTGTGCTACTCCTGCAAAAACTGTTTTATTTGTTATACCTGCTTTCTGTTGTTCGGCTCCGGGAAGGAAAGCTGTTGATGGTCGTGCCTGTTGCGGATCATCTTTAAATTGTTGTAATGTTAATCCACCTGGTGTTTCGTAATTCAGATCAGCATAAAGAAACAGTACACGCAATGTTGCATCTTCACGATAATGATAAGCGTCTCCTAACTGAATGTATTTTCTTTCCAGTCCACTATTATCACGGTATCCATCTGAGTTCTGCAACGATTCCTGCAACGATAAAACATTTTTTTTAGTGTATATTTTTTCCTGCGCATGAATCCATGTGGTATTATAGCTGCCAAATTGAAAAGAGGCATCTGCAATTGTACTATCACCATCATTAAAAGTTTTTAAACTTACCACACCACCGGAATTTGCACCAAACAAACTACCATCAGGGCCTTTTAGTATCTCCATACTTTTTATTGCAGAAGGATCAATGATATTCAGATACGTATTTCCTCCTGCATCCGTCAGTGGAAAATCATCTATATATAATTTTACATTACGTATTCCAAAAGGCGAGCGAAGTAAGCTTCCACGAATAGATACACGGTAACTTCCGGGAGAACGTTCTTCCATACGCACGCCTGAAACAGTGTTAACAGAAGAAACCAAAGAAGTGGTAACCTGATTTTTTAATAATGCACTATCAATGATAGCAGCAGAAGAAGGTAAGCGTAATAAAGGACGCGGTTCAAAATAGGCGTCGATGTGTACTTCATTTAAAATTAAAGTATCCTGAGAAAAGACTGGAAATAATGAAAGACATATATATATTGTAAGTACTATCGTTTTCCTGTTCATAGCGATACAGGTTGATGAATCACCATCTGTTTGCAATAAGATGCTGATCCTGCTGCTTTGTAAATTTTACATCCATCCAGGGAATCCATTTATATCCATCAAGAGACTTTTCCCACGTTGCTTCCATCTGCATTCCATCAGATTCAATAATGAGTTTTGCACGAACAAGATCTCCGGAGATTTTAAAAACATTTTCTTTCTCAAGAGTTATTTTCATAGTTTCAATGCGATGATTGCAATCGAAAGCGTAAACGGAAAACACACCATTATTACTTTCACTACCTATAATTTCAATGGCTTCCATTTTCTTATTTCCAATAGCAACATCCACACGATGGAGCAGGAAACATCCTCCTGCTACCAGTTCGTAGGAATCAGTTCCTGAAATTAAATCCGTCGAATTAAAAACGGTGCCTGCCGTATTCCATGTGCCGTTAAGCAGATGCAGTAATCCGGTATCTATATGTTGCATTCCGTCTTCCATAGTATTTTTATTTCAGGTGATGGAGGATAAATTGGTATCTGGTATCAAGTATCGGATATTTATAATTTTAAATTTGTATTAAGCCATTTCAAAAATTATTTTTAATTGCCTCACCTCTGATCCTCTCACGGAGAGGAAGTTAAAGGCATTTTTGAAATGGCTTTGCCATCCTCTTCAATTTTTAATTCTTAATTCTTAATTTTTAATTTTTAATTTTTAATTCTTAATTTATTTTTACGCCTCACCTCTAATCCTCTCCTTAGAGAGGAAGTAAATGGAATTTTGAAAATGACTTTTGTTAATGTGTATCATTTATAATTTCTTTCACGATATTCAATTCTTAATTTTTCATTATTAATTATTTCTCCTGGACCATTGAAGCTTTATCTGCTTTTTTCTCCATCTCCTCTGTCGGCTGCATAATGGTTAGCATATTATTTTCAGTATCATAAAAATTTACATAAAGACCAAATCCTTTTATAACAATTGGCTTTCCGTCAATTCTTCCTCCGGCTTCTTCAATTAATTTCATATGTTCATCCATATCATCAACAGTAATTACAAAAGAAGGATGACGAACAGCATCAAGTTTATCTCTGGTATAAATCCCACCATTAATCATTGCCGGCTGTTTCGGTATTCCCTTATCATCCGTTTCACAGGTGGTAGCCAATATATAATTACCCATATCTTCACCCAGCACTTTCATTTCCCATCCAAAAACTTTTGAATAGAAACCGATACTTCTTTCTCTGTCTTCAGTAGGCATTTCAAAATGCACCACAGGATTCATCTTTTTCATGATATATATGTTTTAGTTTATAAATTTATCTTAAAGCCATTTTAAAAATTATTTCTTATTGCCTCACCTCTGATCCTCTCCCTGGAGAGGAGGTAAATGGTATTTTTAAAATGGCTTTATATTCTTTTCATTTATGATATTTCATTTATGATTTCTCTATAAGCCGTTTTAAAAATTATTTTTTATCGCCTCACCTCTGATCCTCTCCCTGGAGAGGAGGTTAATGGTATTTTTAAAACAGCTTTGACTCTTTCATAATTCTTAATTTATAATTTATAATTTATAATTTTGAATTTATAATTTTGAATTTATAATTTACTTCCCGTAGCTTATTCTCCATATAGTGTTAGCAGAATCATCAGCAACGAGTAGAGAACCATCAGGTAAAACAGCCACCCCAACAGGACGGCCATGAACTTCGCTTTTGTCTTCATCAGAAATAAATCCAGTTAAAAAATCTTCCGGAACTCCGGGTTTTCCATTTGTAAAAGGTACGAATACTACTTTATAGCCCGAAAGCACAGAACGATTCCATGAACCATGCTGACCAATGAATGCACCGTTGTGATATTTTGCAGGAAATGTTTTCGCTTCATAAAAAGCAAGACCAAGGGAAGCAGTGTGAGAACCTAATGCAACATCAGGAGTAATAGCTTTTGCAACAAGGTCAGGACGTTGTTCTGTTTCTTTAATTCGTGGATCAATGTTTTTTCCCCAATAGGAATAAGGCCATCCATAAAAACCATTTTTCTGCAAACTGGTTAAATAGTCAGGAGGAAGATCATCACCTAATTCATCCCGTTCATTCACTGCCGTCCATAATGTATTAGTGCCAGGTGCCCAGGCCATACCAACAGGATTACGCAATCCACTTGCATACACTTTCATATCGGAACCATCAGGATTTATTTCCAGAATGCAAGCACGGTTTTTCTCTGCTTCAATTCCATTCTCTGCAACATTGCTGGACGATCCTACTGCTATATATATTTTACTGCCGTCTTTACTTGCAATAATATTTTTTGTCCAGTGACGAGCACCTGCAGGATACTCTGCAATTTTTTCTTCTGTTCCTTTTAATTGAGTATCCCCTTTCTTGTAAGGGAAACGCCACAGTGCATCCGTATTTGCAACATATATATAATCATTCAGCAACAGCATGCCGAAAGGAAGATTAAGATTTTCGAGGAAGACATAATTCTCATCGGGTTTTCCATCACCATTAGTATCACGGAATAACATAATGCGGTTTTTATTTACACTTTCACCATGTGTTTTATCAGCACCAATAATTTTTGCACCCACTTTCTCCAGACCTTTCTCTTCCTTCTTTGCTTCTGCAATCAACACATCACCGTTTGGCAACACATAAATCCAGCGTGGGAACTGCAGATTATCAGCATACTTTGTTACAGTAAATCCAGGCAATGCCAATGGTTTCTCATCAGGCTTCCATCCAATCACCTTGCTGAAATTCATAGAAGACTTTGTTGCATTAGGCGGAGGTAATACAGGAGAATTTTCTGTTTTCTGAGAGAGAGCAGGAAGTAAAGACATCAGATTGAATAATATAACGATTGTTGTTTTTTTCATGTTGATGAGATGTACTTACTGAGATTAAAACTTTATGCCATAGAGAAGTGCTGAGTGCAGGTAAAGAGTACTGTGTGCTGTGTGCTGAGTACTGAGTATTTGAGGTGGTAAAGTATAAGGATGGAATTTGATATTTTATTTGTACAATTGATTGTTTTAATTTGGCACCATGCCTTTACTATCCATTACACGTTTGCGGATTCGCAGTATTTGGTTGCTTCCGAAGTTTATGTGGTATGCTGCAAAAGCATCGAAACAGGCAGTAGCTGCTGACGGAATTATTGCTGAAAAAACATTTAAAGACAGAGGTCTTGTTTTCTGGACATGCAGCATCTGGGAGGATGAACAGAAAATGTTAAATTACATGAGAAGCGGTGCGCATAAAAAAGCAATGCCTTATTTGCAACACTGGTGTAACGAAGCACGAACAGGACGCACAATCATTAACACAAAAGAATTTCCTTCATCAAAAGAAATGGCGCATATATTAATGCAACATGGCAAAGCATCGAAGTTGTTGCAGCCAAATGAAAATCATTTGAAACAAATTTTTCCGGAACCGGGGTTTTAAATAACGATGTCATCTCGAGCGAAGTCGAGAGACCTTCTTGCATCTAAAGAAAAAACATTCTGCAACGAC
>JBDTVD010000178.1:0-7454 GCA_040007375.1 Bacteroidota bacterium
TTCCGCCAATCAGTCCAACTCCTACCAGAAATACATTTACTGTTTTAATATCACTAAGGAAGAACGACTGATGAATTGCATTCAGTGCTTTATTAAGATCCTCTCTTTTTATAGCAACACTAATATTTAATTCTGATGATCCCTGCGCAGTTGCAACAACACTTATTCCGTTTTTACCCAGTGCCTGAAACAGTTTTCCGGAAATGCCGGGTTGATGTCTCATGTTTTCACCAATAACTGCAATGATACTCAGGTTAGGTTCAACATAAACCGGTTCAATCATCTTTGCTTTTATCTCCAGTTCAAATGCAGCATCAATTGCTTTTTTTGCAGGCATTCCATCTGCAGGCTTTACTGCAAAACTGATGGTATGTTCTGATGAGCCCTGCGTAATAAGTATTACATTTATTTTTGCCTGAGCAAGTGCATTGAATAACCGTGCTGAAATACCAGCTACTCCAACCATTCCGCTTCCTTCCAAAGTAAGAAGTATTACATCATCAATGGATGAAATACCTTTTATGAGATAATCACCATCGGAAGAATTTACGGATATATATGTTCCGGGAGCTGATGGATTGAAAGTGTTCTTTATATATAACGGAATATTTTTCTCCAGTGCCGGTTGAATGGTAGGAGGGTGGATCACCTTTGCACCGAAATGCGACATCTCCATAGCTTCTGTATATGTCATGGAACTTACCGGAAATGCTTTTTTTACTTTTCGTGGATCAGCAGTAAGCACTCCATCAACATCAGTCCAGATCTGAATTTCTTTTGCATGAACGGCAGCAGCAACAATAGCAGCAGTATAATCGGAACCACCACGGCCAAGTGTTGTCATTTCACCACTGAGTGTTGCACTTACAAATCCTGTTACAACAGAAACTGTATTTGACTTACCAATTGCAGACTGAATTCTTAAATTGGTATTTTTAAAATCAACAACACCTGCACCAAAATTTTCATCTGTAACAATTATTTTTCTTGCATCAATAAAAATAGATTTTAATTTTTTATGATTGAAATAAGAAGCAATTATTCGTGTAGAAAGTAATTCACCCTGGCCACTTACAAAATCAAGAGTACGTGTAGAAAGTTCTTTAACAAGATATACTCCATGCAGCAGGTCAGCAAGTGCATCAAAGCTTTCATCAATGAAAAGAAGAAGCTCTTTATCTTTTGCAATTCCCAGTTCACGGATACATGCCAGGTGACGTTGCCTGATTATTGTGAGTACCTTTTTGTAATCATCATCACGCGAAGCAGCCATCCTGCTTACACGAATCAGATCATCGGTAACACCACTTAATGCAGAACAAACTACTGCAATTTTTTTATTTTTCTTATGCAGATTGGAAACGATAGAAAAAACATCGGTAATCCGATTGGCATTTGCAACTGAAGTCCCCCCGAATTTTAATACCAGCATATGGATGAAATTGTGATTCCTGTATACGCTAAAATAACTGAAAGGTTATCTGCGCTATTTCAGAGTTATTCTAACATCTGATCAAGTTATTTATGTCAATACTATCTGTTACCTTTAATGTGTTTTCAATCATTCATTTTGGTTGCAGCTGTATTCTGCTGATTAAAATATTCTTTAAAAAAAGCAATATGTTTTTTGATAGAGTTTCTCCAGTAGGCAGGTGTATGACCTCCTGGTAAAGAATAAAACTCATGTGGAATTTTCTTTTCTGTCATTTTCTCATGCACTTTCACATTAACAGCGTAAAAGAAATCATCAACACCACAATCAAAAATAATTTTCAGTGATTTTTTTTCAATTAAAGGCAACAGATTAATTACAGTATTCTTTTCCCAGTTTTCTTTATGATCTTCAATTGTGCCCAAACGATAATTAAGATCCCATTTACCGGCGAAAGGTCGGATGTCAAGTCCTCCGCTCATACTGCCAGCAGCACCCCAAACATCCTGGTGTTTGAAAGCGAGATAAAAAGCTCCATGTCCACCCATACTCAATCCTGAAATTGCTCTGCCTTTTTTATCAGTTATTGTACGGTAATTAATATCAACAGTTGCAACTAATTCCTTTGATATATATGTTTCATAACGCACCGTTTTGTCAACAGGACTATCAAAATACCAACTGGAGCCACCACCATCAGCACAAACGATAATGAAATTATACTGATCAGCATATTGTACCAGCTCAGGTGCAATTTCCAGCCAGCCTTTATAATCGTCACCAGCGCCATGCAGTAGATATACAACAGGGAAATTATGTTTCGAATAAAAATAACTGTTAGGAAGTATAACTATATTCCTGATAGTCTTATTCATGCAGGTACTTTTAACAGACAATGTATCAACTTTCGCTGCAACAGCATTAAAAGTGAAAAGAACAATACTAAGCAGGAATAATTTTTTAATGAGATGCATTTTTGAAACAGGAAGTTCTTTATGTGGTAACGAAGATATTTAATTAAGACTAAAGAAGGGTTTCTGATAATAACTTGAGCCGTGACATCCTCCATTACTTGATTTATGCATTCAGAGATATGTGAAGTTTAATTTATTGACATGATTTATCAAGGGACTTCGCCCTCCGAAATGTGACCGTTAGCCAAAATACAGGCTGTAAATGCAATGTATAGGCACACCTTTGTTCCAATAAAATAAGAACTCCCATTTCATGAACAGAATGAGAACAGCACCACTTAAAAAGAAAATGTCTGATCCAAAATTCAAAAAACATGAAAACAGGTTGTTGCAATACCAGGAATATGCTTCATATGGAAGCGCATTCCATCTGTATAAATCCCGGGTGTGAAAATTACCTGGGAATAACTACAGTACGCACACGTAAAAGATTGGTGCGAAATACACTTACTTTATCGGCAATTACATTCTGCATGTTATTTTCATTCGAAGATTTCAGCATGGAGAAAAATGAAGCTGTAACATCCTCACTTACTAATAAGCCGGAAACGATTGCACCACCAGATGTAAGCAGTGTGCTGTATGAGCTCGAAGTTAATCATATTGTCTGTCCACAAGTAGTGCTTGCACAAGTGAGAATTGAATCCGGAAATTTTACTTCATCATTATTTCGCAAAACCAATAATATGATTGGAATGCGTTACCCATTCAAACGTGCTACTGTTGCATCCGGTATATATATACCATCAGCTGATACAGTAATATATGGAACACAGCAGGAATTGAAAAAATACCGCAAGACTTTAAATTATGCAGTATACAATTCCTGGAAAGAATGTGTGAATGATTATAAATTATGGCAGGAGAGTAATTTTAATATCAGCCGGCATTATCTCACATTTCTGGGGAATGTTTATGCTACAGATTCACTTTATATTGCGAAGCTGAAAAAAGCTGCAGATCTGAAATAATAGATCAACGAATCAGGGTAACTGTCCCGTTCTTCTTTAAAGGATTGGACAGTTTTCCTTTTATTACTGAAGTATATTCTAAACTATAAACATACACATCAGATGGAGCTTCCTTGTTGTTGAAAGTTCCATCCCAGAAAGATTGCGGATTATCAGTACTGAATATTTTCTGCCCCCAGCGATTAAATATTATTAATTTATATTCGTGCAGATCGCAATAATTGTATGATTGAAAAACTTCATTTTTATTATCTTTGTTCGGAGTAAATGCTTTCGGTATATATATGCTGCATTCGCATTTGGATTGCAGAATTTCAATTTCATCTGAAGCAGTACATCCTGAATTTTCAGTAACAGTTACTATGTAAAATCCTGCCTGTTGTACTACAATGGTATCTGTGATGCTCCCTGTATTCCAGGAATAACTGCAGCTGTCGCACGACGCAGTTTTCACAATACGGTTTTCATTTTCACATAAAACAAAGTCAGGTCCAAGCTCAGCGTTTGGTGTTTTCAAAATATGAACTGAAATAGAATCAGTAAGAACAACTTCATCGCACTCATCCTTCGCTGTTAAAATATAAATACCACTATCACTTACAGTTATTGATGAAGTAGTTTCACCAGTTGACCAGTAGTAATATTGAAATATATCTGTTGTATGATTATATAAATTAACAGTAGTTCCATTGCAAACAGAAGTATCATTTCCCAGTTCAAGAGTTTTTGATACATTGCAATAAGGAAATACATGAATAGAAAAAGTATCAACCGGATATAATTCCACGTATTCATTAAACTGATAGCTTGTAACATTCGTAGCAGAAAAATTCAGGGTTGCAGGATAGGTACTTATAATTATCGGGAAGGCCTGCATGTTACAGTTGGAGTGATAATTATTATCAAGCTTTGCAAAGAATGTCATTCCTGAATTATCAATGCCAGAGATCAATGGTGTGCCATTATCCTGGAAACACATTTCTGTTCCAACAAGTAATGCAGTGTTATCCATAGAACTTATTTTTACCACATTAAGATCAGTATCAAATTCAATAATTTTATTGCTATGAAAAACTCCGACTATATTTCCTGCAGGAGTTTTATACATTTTAGGTGGGTCATGGGAAATATCAAGTTGCTTCCCACCACTCCATAATTGATTGCCGGATTTGTCTACTTTGAAAAATGTAATATAATTTCCCGGACTGGTATAACCGGTGAATATATATCCATCGTTAACCTCTAAAGGGGCAAGATAGTAGTAAGTGTTTGATGAAATTAATGAGGTCCAGGAAACAAAACCATTATTGTCTGTTTTGATAAGATAGCTTCCGGTGCGAAGCAGAAAACCATTATCAGAAGTAGCAATTGCTCCACCCCATATTCCACCATGATCGTAAAGTTGTGTCCATTGAAGTATGCCGTTCGCATTAATTTTGGTAAGAAAATTATATATTGGAGAAGTGGTGATATGACTCATGTTTCCATATATATATAAATTGCCTGAATTGTCTTCCAGTAATGTATATGGATATTGTTCATAAGTGTTATCACCATAGGACTTACTCCATAAAATATTTCCGGAAGGATCAATCCTTGTAACAGAAGTAATGCTTACAATGCCTTTACTTATTCTGTTCATAAAAGCATAATCACCGTTATTCAGCCTGATAAAATCATACAGACCGAATGTAACTGCGGGCATATAATATTTTTTTGCCCACTCATTCATTCCACAGTTGTTATACCTGCTTAAGCGAAGACTATCAGAAGAAAATATCAACCAACCCTGGCTCTGCACCGGAACAATACGTGTTGCAAGAATGCGGGAAGATGCACCGAAATACGAATCTGTAGTTTTAATAAAAGGATTTTGTGCATTCAGTTGATGAACACATAACATTAATATGAAGCAGAATATTTTTTGCATTTGCAGATGGTAAATATCCTGAATTAAAAGGCGTAAAAAAAGAAGTTCCTGATTGATGACAATAGCCTGATTAAAAATGCTGCATCAATTCTTATCTTCCAGCAATTTCTTCATATTATCCAAAACCATGTTCCAGTTTTCTGCTGAATGGGCTCTCATCTTTTCATCGGGAATATTTTCCTGAAGAATTGTAAGTGTAGTTCCGTTTTCGTCAGGTTCCAGTGTGAAAGTAATATCAGCATAATTCTCTGCTTTGTCTTCAATCCCCGACATGGAACTCCAGTAATTATATTTCAGCAACTCCTGATTTTTATTCTCCAGTACAGTACCTTTATCTTCATACTTTTTACCTTCCCATTCACCATAAAAACGAACAAGAGTTCCGGGCTGCCAGGTGGATTCAGTATTTGTTCCGAAGAAATATTTTTTGATTATTTCCGGTTTCGTTAAAGCATCCCAAACTTTTTCTTTGTTTGCATTGATATGAATACTTACTTCATTTTTGAGTGGATATTTCATTGCAGTAGTTTTAGAAGTAGACTAAAAAACGTTGCCATGATTAGATAATCCATCCAAATCATCAATACTCTTCTCATTCTTCATCTTTCTGTATTCTTTCAAACCTTCATCCCCTTTATTCAATGCCCATTTATCAAGAACATCTCTGTCACTTTTAAAATCGAAAAGCGGGACTGCATATCCACAGGAATCAACAATGCGTGATAAATTAATTTTGATAATTGCACGCGCACCAGGATGTAAAGGAAACAAAGCAGATAATGATATATATTCCTTATCATTAGCTTCAACAACTTCTCCGGTTCCATACATCCTTACAATTTTCGGTGGACCATCAAAAGCGCAAAACATAATTGTAATTCTTTTATTTTCTTTGAGATGTGCAATTGTTTCAATTCCACTTCCGGTTAAATCAAGATATGCAACTGTTGTTTTATCAATGATACGAAAAGTATCCAGTCCTTTTGGAGAAACATTTACATGACCATTTTCAGAGAGTGGAGCAGTTGCCACAAAAAAAAGTTTCTGAGTACTGATCCATTCTTTAAGTGATAAGTTGATTTCATCATATAGTTTTCCCATCAGCAATGAATTATGATTCAGTTAACACTAACATTCTAACTTCCCATAGTATCAATAAACGAATGAATGTTTTTATTATTTTAGCTTATACGTTTAAGTTCATATCAGCTTTACATAAATAAAAAAGCCGGATAATATATATCCGGCTTTTTTATTAGAATTAATTATTATTAGTTCTGAAGAACAATGTTTTTAACTGTAATACCTTGCTCAGTCTGTATTTTTACACTGTATACTCCTGAATTGAAAGTTGAAACATTAATTTTCTCATTCAACGAAATTGTATTTTGCGAATTATAAACTGATTGTCCAAGGGCATTAGTAATAGTAACATTAGTAATTTTTGCACCTGAAAGATTGTTTATTGTAATCATATCACTTGCAGGATTCGGGAACAATGTGATTTTGCTATCTAATGCAGCATTAATTTCATTTACACCTGTTACTAATGAACGAATACCGAATGTGAATTCTCCAAAGTCACCAGCAACACCATCAATTAAGAAATAGTAAGTATTGCCTGCAGTTAAGAAGATGTGATTGATTGTAGTGTCAGCTGTTGGGATAATTCCATCATAAGGATCTGCTGTTGCTGAACCTGAAGCTGTGGCATTAAATGGTCCATAGTAACAACCTTCATATGCTAATGCACCACTACTGCATGAACCTGCACCAGTAGGAGCTGATACTACACCGAACCATCCAGCTATAGAAGTTGGATCAGCAAACGGTGCACTTCCGAAAACTACTTCAACTGTATCAGAAGTTGCTGGTGTATACGAATACCATAAAGTGTTATTCAGAGTAAAGCATGTATACCCTAATGCTAAAATATTTGCATCATCAGCATCACTAACAGCAGCATCTGTATTGTCACCGCTTATTAAAGTGTTTAATGTTAATGGCAACGCTCCGCAGATAGAATCATTTACCGGTCCGGTTATTACGATACATGGATACGTAGATGGATTCAATAATACTACAGTAGGAACACCTGCTGCAGTTGTACCTGCATTAGTGCAATCTCCATCGCTGTCAAATACAAT
>JBDTVD010000179.1:0-7433 GCA_040007375.1 Bacteroidota bacterium
ATTGGCTAATTGGCTAATTCTCCAAATTGGCTAATTGTTTTTAAGTATCAAGACATAAGTATCAAGTATCAAGACTGGATTATTCTGAAGCAATATTTTTCATTCCATTGGCTAATTGGCTAATTCTCCAAATTGGCTAATTGTTTTTAAGTATCAAGACACAAGTATCAAGTATCAAGACTGGATTATTCTGAACGAATATTTTTTCATCCCATTGGCTAATTGGCTAATTCTCCAAATTGGCTAATTGTTTTTTCGTATATTTGGCATAACAAAACTGTTCATGCCTGTACTATCAGGATGCAGTCAGAGAAAAAAACGATGGGTAAATCACAAACAACTTTTAGTAAAAAGGAAAACGAGAAGAAAAAGCAGAAGAAGAAAAAGGATAAAGAGGAAAAGCGTGAAGAGCGTAAAGCCAATTCCTCAAAAGGTAAATCCTTTGAAGACATGCTTGCATACGTTGATGAATACGGCGTAATATCTTCAACTCCTCCGGATCCGGCATTAAAGCGGAAAGAGGTAAACCTGGATGACATACAGTTAGGAGCATTTAAGGAAGAGGCAGTAGATCCTGCAGATCTGATCCGCACAGGAATTATTACATTTTTCAATGAGTCGAAAGGTTACGGTTTCATCCGGGATCTTAAATCACAGGAAAGTATTTTCGTTCATATCAACGGACTTGTTGATCCCGTTAAAGAAAATGATAGTGTAACTTTTGAAGTGGAAATGGGAAAGAAAGGGTTGAATGCAATTTCTGTTACCAAGGTGAAAAAGTAAAATCAATTATATAGACTTATAAAATGTTGTTTTTTATTAGAAAAAACATTTTATAAGTATAAAAGAAAAAGGCAGAAGAAATAATCTCTTCTGCCTTTTTCTTTTAATGAGAATACTATCATGCAAATTCAGCCAGCACAGTTACACCACCCTTTGTAACCTGTCCGAGATGTACATTTACTTTTGTGTTTAAAGGAAGATAAACATCCACCCTTGATCCGAATTTGATAAAACCCAATTCAGCACCCTGAGCCACCATATCATTTTCATGAGGGTAATAAATAATGCGTTTTGCAAGTGCACCTGCAATCTGCCTTACCAGTACAGATACTTTATTATCCTTTTGAATTACGATGGAGGTCCGTTCATTTTCAGTACTTGCTTTTGGATGCCATGCAACCAGGTATTTCCCTTCATGATATCTCACATAACTTACATTTCCTGATACCGGATACCAGTTGCAATGCACATTTATCGGTGACATAAAAATGGAAATCTGCAGGCGTTTTTCTTTATAAAATTCTGTTTCCTCGGTTTCTTCAATCACTACAACTTTACCATCACATGGCGCAATAACAAGGTTGGCTCCAATAGTCTGATTGCGTTTTGGAAGACGAAAAAACTGGAGGAATAAAAGAAAGATCACTGCCGATGCAATTGCAGTTACTGTAATTACCATCGGATGCGATCCAGCAAAATAATAAAGAAGTGCATTTACCAGGAAAAGAATAAAAGCTGTTGCAGATAAAATGGTAAATCCTTCGCGGTGAATTGTCATGTAGCTAGTAGTTATCAGTTATTCGTCAATTGTTATCAGTTAATATATAATATATAATATATAATATATAATTTATAATTTATAATTTATAATTTATAATTTATAATTTAGAATATATAATTTATAATTTAGAATTTATAATTTCAAATGTTGGTTTATATATAAAATGAATAGCTGAATAATATTTGCAATTTTTCAGCTATTCTTTAAAAATGATTTTATAAATTATTTAATATGCACCTCTTGCACGTGTTGCCGTTGCAACTTTTTCAAGTGCGAAAATATATGCTGCAATACGCATAGAAACTTTATAGTGTTGTGATACCTTCCATACATTCTGAAATGCCTGACGCATCCATCTGTCAGCACGTTTGTTGATTTCATCTTCACTGTAATAATAACCGGTACGGTTCTGCACCCATTCAAAATAAGAAACAGTAACACCACCACCATTAGCAAGTATGTCAGGAATAATTACTACTCCCTTCTTATTTAAAATTTCATCAGCACCACCGGAAGTTGGTCCGTTTGCACCTTCAACAATTAATTTTGCTTTTATATTATTTGCATTGGCAGCAGTAATCTGATTTTCCATTGCACATGGTGCCAGAAGATCCACATTTAATTCCAGCAGATCTTCATTGGTAATCAGTTCTCCACCTTTAAATCCCTGTAATACACCTTTATTGCCATCACGGTAAGCCATTGCTTTTGCAATATCAATTCCTTTAGCATTGAAGTATGCACCTGTATGATCGGAAATACCAACAATTTTAATTCCCTGCGCTTCAAAATGTTTTGCTGAAATACTTCCAACATTTCCAAATCCCTGTATGGCAGCTTTACATTTTGAAGGAGTCATTTTAAGCTTGCTCATCGCTTCCAGTGCAGATGTCATAACACCACGACCGGTTGCTTCCACACGTCCTAAAGATCCACCTAAAAACAAAGGTTTACCGGTAACAATACCTGGAGTAAATCCACCTTTCAGCTTACTGAATTCATCAACGATCCAGGCCATTTCTCTTGGTCCTGTATTCATATCCGGAGCAGGAATATCTTTATCAACACCAAATATATCAGACATTGCAACTGTATAAGCACGTGTCATTCTTTCCAGTTCAGCAACCGACATTTTCGAAGGATCGCAATTGATTCCGCCTTTTGCACCACCATAAGGAATATCAGCAATAGCACATTTCCAGGTCATCCAGGCAGCCAGTGCCTTCACCTCATCAGCATCCACATGCTGTGAATAACGAATACCACCTTTTGAAGGTCCCAGTGCAGTAGAATGGATAACACGGTATCCTTCAAAAACATGAATAGAACCATTATCCATTTTTACCGGCAGACTCACCTCAATAAGTTTCGATGGATTTTTAAGCACCTCATATACATCTGCTTCCAGTCCAATAATTTTTGCAGCCTGATCAAAACGCTGAATCATAGCAAGGAAAGGATTTGTTATATCATTAACAGCGGCCGTTGCTTTTTTAAATGCATCACCGTCTTTTGTAATGAAGTTAAATGCTCCTTCACTCAATGCTTTGTCAACAACGCCGAGTTTATTCTCTTCTGAAATTACAATCACCTCGCATTTAGGAATAAGTGCTTTGATCTTTTTCATCACTTTCAATCCGTCCATAGCTTTTTTCACCCTGGAATTCAGATTGTAATCCACAAAAACCATCGTAGGTTTTATAGTTCCGATAGCTGCAATGGCATCTTCACCGGTTTCAAAGGATGTAATATCATACCCTTCTAATTTGCTAAGAAGATGGTCCGTTAATAACTCTCTCTGGAGTTCATTATCCTCAATAACGAAGATATGTGGCTTAGCCTGACTTGCCTGCTTCTGTGCTTTCGATTTTTTTGAAATGGTCGTAATTGCCATATTTTGTGAGTATTTGGGACGCCGAAATTAAAGAAAATTGTACTTAACAACGAGCATTAAAAGTGATTCTTTATACAGAGTTGTTGTTTCCTCATAAACAGGCTGCACCGAATGCAATATATTCGTCAACTTAATAAACGGAATGCTAAAGCGACTTGCCATTATATCAGGACCGGTTTTCGGTATTCTTACTTTTTTTCTGCTTCAGAACAACGGTGCCGGAATCAGTGTTTCCAAAATGGCTTTGGTTACCGTGTGGATGGCAGTGTGGTGGATAACAGAAGCATTGGAGATTGGTGCTACTTCCCTGTTACCGTTTGTTTTATTGCCGGTGTTACAACTTATGAAGGCAGAAGATGTAGCGATGCAATATATGGAGCAGACCATATTTCTTTTTATCGGTGGATTTTTTCTTGCTTATGCCATGGAGAAATGGAATCTGCATCACCGTATTGCTTACCGCATTATTATGATTACCGGAAGTTCACCATTACGCATACTTGCCGGAATTATGCTGGCCACATATTTAATTTCCTGGTGGATTTCCAATACTGCAACAACATTAATGTTATTAGGTGCCGTGCTTGCCATCATTCAGCATGAAGAACTTTTTGAAAAAAAAGCTTACAAAAATATTTCAGCAGCGTATTTAATTGCATTAGCATACAGTGCAACAATTGGAGGAATGGCAACACTTGTTGGAACTCCAACCAATATGATTTTTGCCGGATACATGGAAGAACAGTTTCCACAGTACCAGGTTTCATTTTTACAGTGGAGCAGTTTAGGAATTCCTTTTTCAGCAGCATTATTAATATGTGGTTTTTTTATTCTGAAAATGATTTTTCATATCAATAATAATTTTGTTACTGCTGATAAAGAATTTATAAAAAAGAAATATCTGGCTCTTGGAAAAATTACACGCGAGCAGAAAACAGTAATGCTGGTGTTTATGGTAACTGCCTTACTCTGGATGACACGTTCAGGATTTCATATTGGTGGAGCAAACATTCCGGGTTGGGAAAATTATTTTGGCAAGGGATATATAAAAGACAGTACAGTTGCCATTGCAATGGCGATGTTGCTTTTTATTATTCCATCCTCTGATAAAAAAGGTTTTTTATTGCAGTGGGAAGATGTAAAGCGTTTGCCGTTTCACATTATACTTTTATTCGGAGGTGGATTTTCACTGGCAAAAGGAATCGAAATTTCAGGACTTGGAAATTATCTTGCATTTCAATTGCAGTTTTTTAAAGATTATCCTTTATGGATGATTGTTGGTGTGCTGGTGATATTAATTACACTGATGAGTGAACTTGCATCCAATGTAGCAACCATAACTTTGATGTTACCGATTCTTGCTGCACTTGCAAAAGCTATTCATATTCATCCTCTGCAATTGATGTTACCTGCAACTTTCGCAGCATCATTTGGTTTTATGTTACACATAGCAACAGCACCTAATACTATTGTTTATGCAACAGGATTTGTTCCTGCAAAAAAGATAATGCGTGCAGGTGTACTTTTAAATATTGTTGCAGTTGTACTTCTCACATTAATGATGATGATGTATCAATTTTAATCTCCTTTTAATTGGGGTTTTGAGATGTGAGATGTGAGATGTGAGTTCGGAGTTCGGAGTTCGGAGTTCGGAGTTCGGAGTTCGGAGTTCGGAGTTCGGTTATAATTTTGCGACGCAAAATTATATATAAACCCTCGTTCCGGCGTCTTCGCCGGAATGCTTGAAATAAAATTATTTTATTAATAATTGCGGCGACCACGCCGGAGTTTTATCTGATCTCCAGAAGATAAATAATCAATAACAGGTAAGTACCAATTCCTATGGTAGAAAATAATGCAATCATAAAATCAATCACTTTATTTTCCCGAAATAATTTCAATGAATCTGACATTATTTTCTTTCTCATAACATTGTTTATTTGACACAGGCTGGTTATGGATACAGTTTAAAAAGATGTGCCAAATGGAGTTGTGAGCTGTGAGTTTTGAGTTCGGAGTAAAATGAACTTCACCATCAATATATTTTCTCCCTTTAGGGTAGGGGTAATGAGAGTGTATAGTTCGGAGTGATTCCTTCTTCGCTTAAAAAAAGCTACGAAGGATAAAATTGCGCGGAGTAAAATTAAAATCCGAAGTTAATTTGGTTTCCTATTCGAAATGGGATTAGCGTTATTGGATAATCGATATATTTTTTATCTTTATTCCTTGCTTTTATAGTTTCAAAGTCTACAAAAAATAAATTTAATTAAACCTATGTGATTAAATGTACTGCATCACTTTTAAAATATATTGAAGTATGAAGAAGATTAAAATCCTTATACTACTAAGCTTGCTGCATAGTATCAGTTTTAAATTACAAGCACAGCATTTTATTATATATGGCGATAAAACTTTTGGTGGCAATGCGGATGAGACTAATGTTTCTATTGCCTTAACTGACTCTAATCAATTTTTATTAATTGGAGACAGCCATACTGATTTGAATGGTGATAAAACAGAAGGACTATGTGATTTGTTATTAAATCAATATCAGGATATCTGGGTTTTGAAAATTGATAATTTTTTTAATATTTTATGGAATAGGGATATCGGCGGTGATAGAGTTGATAATCATCCTTTTTTATTGAGTTTGAAAAATGCGGGTCAATTCATTCTTTCCTGTTCTTCAAATTCAGACAGTACTTGCGATAAAAATTCAAATAGTAGAAATTTCCCTAATGTAATTACTGCAAATGATTATTGGATTTGTTTAATGGATTCTTTTGGTAATAAAATTTGGGATAAAACAATTGGAAGTACTGATGCCGATATTTTACCTCGTACTGTTCAACTTGCCAACGGTGATTTTGTAGTTGGGGGCGGGAGCATAGGTGGAATAAGTGGAGACAAGACCGAACCTTCATTTGGTAATTTTGATTATTGGTTAATTAAAATAGATAATCAAGGAAATAAAAAATGGGATAAAGTTTACGGAGGTTCAGGAGTGGAAAATTTTTCAGTTATTTCCCCTTGGTATTTCGATTTAACCGCTGACAGCAATGAATGTATTATATTAAGTGGAAGCACATCTAGTCCTGCTGATGGTACCATATCTCAACCACCAAAAGGCGGATTTGATATCTGGATAGCCAAGCTTGATAGTTCAGGTAATATTATTTGGGATAAGAGATTTGGAGGTTCTGGTGCTGATAAATCTGAAAAATTAATCAGAACATTGGATGATGGATATATATTATGCGGAATAACCAGTTCGCCTCAAGGAGGAGATGTTAGCGAAACAACCAGAGGCGGACAGGATATCTGGGTAATAAAACTTGATTCTGTTGGAAATAAACTGTGGGATAAAAGATATGGAGGCAATAACAGTGAATTCCCAATTTCAATAGTACAAGAGATTAATGGAAGATATATAATAAGTGGAACAACAGGTAGCGATAGTTCAGGGGATGTTAGTGAGCAAGGGTATGGAGGATATGATTACTGGATCTTTGAAATTGATAGTGCTGGAAACAAATTATGGGATAAAAGATTTGGTGGTCCAGGAGGTGACACGGGTGGTAATTTTATCATTATGGCTGATAGTTCCATTTTTTTTGCAGGAGATGCATCACCCGGAACATCAGCAACAAAAACAGATTCAGGAAAAGGTGGAACGGATTACTGGGTAGTGCATTTTAAATATATAGATAGTATTGCAACAGGAATGGATGAAAGAATTGATGAAGCCATGCAGTTTAATTTAGCACCTAACCCTGCAACAAACAACATAACAGTTTCTTTTTCGTCATTAAATTCAAACTCTTTTTTCAATTTAACAGTTTTTGATATTGCCGGCAAGGAAGTGCTGCAACAAACACTTTTAAAATCATCTTCCCAAATGGATATTTCTAAATTACGCAAAGGAATATATATTGTGGAGTTAAAGGATATATCAGGACATGCGGCAAAAAAGAA
>JBDTVD010000180.1:0-7420 GCA_040007375.1 Bacteroidota bacterium
GGTTTCTGTTGATAGTGTTCAACAAAAAATTGAGTATTTAATGAAAGCTGCAAATGTTTCAGGAGTTGCAGTTTCTGTTTTCAATGATAATAAACCTGTTTTCAGTAAAACTTTTGGGTTAGCAAATGTTCAGAAGAAAGAAGCGCTTACCCAAAATTCAGTTATGTATGCTGCATCATTTGCCAAAACTGTTTTTGCTTTTGTGGCGATGCAATTTGTGCAGGAGAAAGTGATAGACTTAGACAAACCACTTTATCAATATCTTGACAAACCACTTCCGGAATATAAAATTAAAGGTTGGAACAGAGGCTACCAGGATCTTAAGAATGACGACCGTTATAAAAAAATTACTGCACGGATGTGCTTAACACATACAACAGGTTTTCCTAATTGGCGCTGGTTTGAAAATGATAAAAAACTTAAATTCAAATTTGAACCCGGAACAAGATATAGTTATTCAGGTGAAGGACTTTATTTATTGCAATTTGTAATAGAACAGGTGAGCGGAAAAGATTACGAAACATTATCGCAGGAAAGAGTTTTTAAACCTTTTGGTATGATAACCACAAGCCAAATGTGGCAGACAAATTTTGACAGTGCAATCTGCTATGGACACAATGCTGCTGGTGAACCTTATGAGTTAATGAAGTGGAATGAAGCAAGTGCAGGTGGTTCGATGAGTACTACTTTATCAGACTTCACAAAGTTTTATACTGCACTGATTAATAAGAACGGTTTAACAGAACAGAGTTTCCTGCAAATGACATCACCACAAGTGCGTATTAAATCAAGACGACAATTCGGGCCTCTTGCAATAGTTGACAGTACCGACAACGACACCATTGAATTAAGTTATGGACTGGGAGTTGGTGTTTTTAAATCACCTTATGGACGGGCGTTTTTTAAAGAAGGACACGATGATGGATGGGGACATTATTCAATTTGTTTTCCCGAAAAAAAAATTGCGATAATCATATTGACAAATAACGACAATGGCGAAAGTATATTTAAAGAATTATTAGCTTACGCTATTGGCGACGTTTATACTCCCTGGCAATGGGAAAATTATATTCCTTATAACACAAAGAATTAACTTCATACAAGAAGGAATAGTAAGTACTAAAAGCATTTCAATTTAAAACCTCACTAAAGTTTTATAAATGTTTTTTCATAGAGTCCACTTGTTTACCTACTTTTAAATATTCTTCTGCATCCATCTTTTTGTAGAAAGACAAAATCAATAATACCAGGGAAGATAGGATTATCATTGTATATAAATTAATATCCCGGAAAATGAAAACAAAACTACTTGCCATCACATTACTCACTTCATTAGTGTTATGGAACAGCACTGCAATTTCGCAAAATCTCGCCTGGGCAAAACAACTTGGTGGAGCTGATTATGAATATGCACGGGCTATAACGGTAGATGCCAACGGCAATGTATATACTACAGGGGAGTTTCGCAGCACTGCCGATTTTGATCCGGGTAGTTCATCTTACAATCTTACTTCTGCTTCCTCCTGTTGTGGTGATGTTTTTATTTCCAAACTGGATGCTTCCGGGAATTTTGTTTGGGCAAAACAATTCAGTGGAAATTCTTTTGATGTTGCTTTTGCTATTGCAGTTGATGCAAATGGAAATGTTTATACAACGGGAATGTTTACTGATACTACTGACTTCGATCCCGGACCTGGAGTATATAATTTAATATCTGCAGGAAGTGATGATATTTTTGTTTCAAAGCTCGATGATTCCGGTAATTTTGTTTGGGCAAAACGATTAGGCAGTGCAACCAGTGCAGCTTCAGGATCGAGTCTTGATGTGGGTTACGGAATAGCAGTTGATGCAAGTGGAAATGTTTATACAGCAGGTAATTTTTATGATACTGCCGACTTCGATCCTGATAACACTATAACATATGATCTTACTTCCTTTGGTACGCATGATATATATGTTTCCAAACTCGATGCTTCGGGAAATTTTGTGTGGGCAAAACAAATGGGTGGAACAGCCGATGATTTTGCGCGTTCAGTAGCACTGGATGTCAGTGGAAATATATATGTAACAGGCAACTTTTATAACATAGCTGACTTTGATCCGGGTTCTGATACATTTAATCTCACTGCAGCAAATTCCGCCAGCTATCAGAACTATGATATTTTTATTGCTAAATTAGATGCTGCAGGTAATTTTGTTTGGGCAAAGCAATTGGGTGGTCCACACACTACCGGATCATTTCTTAGTGATAATGGTTATTCCATTGTTGTTGATGCACAAGGGAATATATATACAACAGGATACTTTCCTGACACTGCCGATTTTGATCCGGGAGCTGGAACTTATAACCTGATGGCGACCGGTGGAATTGGTTCTGATATTTTTGTTTCCAAATTAAACAGTTCTGGAAATTTTGTTTGGGCAAAACAATTAGGCGGAACTTATTCTGATGTTGCTTATAGTGTTGCTGTTGATGGTAACGGAAGTGTATATACCACAGGATTTTTTTATGGTATGGCAGACTTTGATCCCGCAAATTCCACATATAACCTGGTAACGACAGGTGGCGCTTCTGATGGTGATATTTTTATTTCCAAATTAGATTCTTCGGGCAATTATGTGTGGGCGGGAAGCATGGGTGGAATAAGTAGTGATGTGGGAACGGGTATCGCTGTAGATGCAGGCGGAACTATTTATGCAACCGGAAACTTCGGCTCACCAACAGCCGACTTTGATCCTGGTGTTGCTCTATATAATCTTACCGCTTCAGGCAGCAGCGATATGTATGTAATGAAGTTAACCAACATAACAGGCATGGAAGAAGTAAACAATGGGATTGATGAAATCACTGTTTATCCTAATCCAGGCAATGGACAATTCCAGGTTAGAAGCAACACTGATATCAATGAAATAAAAATTACAAATGTGCTGGGGCAAATTGTTTATCAAACAAAACCAACACAATTACTTTCCGGAGAAAATAATCTTTCATTCAATATAGATAAGACAGGAATTTATTTTGCGCAATTCACTTTGAACAAACAAATCATTACGAAAAAAATAATTGTGAGAAGGTAGATTTTTGTTCTTACTGATTGAAATTGGAATGATCTTTTTATATTAGGACTTAATTCGGGGATCCTGACTAAAGGCGATGAAGCCGGAACCATTTCTTCACTGTAGGAATTGGCTGATTTTGTGGAATGAGTATTAATATCTATAACACTAAATAAAAAAGATATTTCCTGCAATGTCCAGATTTTAAAACTCAATCGTAATAGAAGCAGAAAGTTTATTATTTTTAAATTTTAAAACTCAAAAAAGAAAATGAAAAAATCATCTCATCACGCAGAAATTATTCTGAATTTAAATGAACGCCTTTTTATTAATGCTCTTGATAAAGTTACTGATGAACAGGCGAAGGAGCGCATCAGCAATCATAACAATCCATTAAACTGGTTGGCAACGCATACCGTTTGGGCACGTTACAATACAGCTGCTATCTTAGGGAAGCCAGGAACCAATCCTTATGCAGGAATGTTTGAAAATTTTAAACCCTTTGATGAAACAATGAAATTTGATTCATTAGAAAAAATAAAAGAAGAATGGAATAAGGCAAGCAAGCTGATCAGAGAAGGATTAAGTTCTATTACTGAAGAACAACTGGATGGTGATGCACCATTCAAAAACCCAACCGGTGATCAGACAATAGGAGGAACTCTTGCATTTCTTGCACAACATGAAAGTTATGATATCGGTCAGCTTGGATTGCTGAAGAAATTTCTTACCAAAGAAGCAATGAGTTATAATTAGAATCGAGCTCTAAAATGATTCAAGTTTTTAAATATATAGATCAGTTGGATTGTTTTATAGTTGACAATGAGTTTAAAAAAATTGCAGATACTTTGGGTTTGACTGAATGGAATGAAGTTGTTTGGATTGGCAGATATTTTATACTTGACAATGATTTCGGAGAACATTGGTTCGACAATTGGGATTTAAGAGAGAAACTTGAAGAACAAGCAAAACAACTAGGAATTGATTCTCATAATTTACTAATCATAGATCCTGAAAGATTTAAAAATGATAAGGATGGCCCTTGTCATTCAGATTTCGAAAGAAAGAAATTTTGGACAGATGTTCTCAAGTCATTAAAGTTAGATTATGAAACCATTTTTAATGAAGCAAGAAAAGAAAATAAAAAAAGGGAGACCGACGATGAGGGATATATTGTAGATCTTGAAATACAGATAGGTGCTTTAAAAAAAACTTTTAGCTAAATTCTAAGGAGCTAGTGCTAACACTTTTCTGTGGTGTCAGGTGGTAACACCTGACACCACAGATATTCTTAATTCTTAATTCTGCATTCTGCAATCTTAATTCTTAATTCTGCATTCTGCATTCTGCATTCTCAATTCTGCATTCTCAATTCTGCATTCTCAATTCTGCATTCTGAATTCTGCATTCTCAATTCTCCTCCACCGGTTTAATCGTAAATGGAATCTTAACGATAGATTGATAATCATCACCTGCTTCCTGCATGTCTTCATCATCAGTTTCAAAAAGCCATAAAACACTTACTCCATTGTTTCCGGTATGCACTTTCTCCAGCTTACGGAAAATATCTAAAAGACATTTGCTTGAACTGGTATTAAAATATTCAAGATGTACTAATACTGATGTTTTGGAAAGTGGATTTTGTGAGTATGCATCCAGCCATGAAAATACAGGTTGATAAAATTCAACAGAATTTTCAGGAATTGATTTTCCTTTTATCTCTATCACTCCTGAATCATTTAAACTGATAAAAGGAGTTTTTGCGCCGGCCTGAATTATTAGTGTCTCCATGGTTATTTTATTTTACTGTTACTTCAAAAGTGAAAAAGCATGTTGGATCTTCTTCGCTGAAGTTATATTTAATATTATTTTCTGATTTACGTGCAATATCTATCAACCCTAATCCTGCACCACCTTTTTCTGAAATCGAACTTCCGGAAAGTTTAGCAAGGTAATAACTGTGCAACTGTTCTGCATCCATCGACTTTAAATCATCGAGTTGTTTTTTTAATGCTGTTGCATTGATTGCATTCATATGATTTCCGGTAACGATACGATAATGATCGCCGGGTAACATAAAGGCCATTACCATAACCGGTTCGGCGGGTGCTCCGTTTTTTCTTGCACCTTCCTGGTGACGTATTACATTCTGCATGCACTCCACAGCTATATAAAAAAAGCGCTTCTTACGGCTCTTCACATCTTCAGTAGCATTCAGCTTTTCTTCCAGCTCACTATACACACTGTCAGGAATAGGATCTTCCGTTCTGCCCTTATAAGTAAGCATAGTAGATTCGCCGGGCAATGCAGTAAAGAAGTCTGCTGGGTTTGTCATAAATTTTTACAGCCACAAATGTACTACGGATTTTGAAATCATCGTTATCCGGAAGCAGTAAAACATTTCTTAATTATTCCTGTTAATAATCAAACCACCATCGAAAGCAATCTATCATTCACTCATCGAGAGAATTCATCGTTACTAAACCTCCTGCGAAAGCAACGATACCAGAATTTTCCTCTGACCCTTCTCCCGTGAGAGTTAAATACACCTGTGTGTTCGATATGACAAGGTTCCTGCTGAATGACGCAGTTTAATTGGGACTTAATGAACTTCTTTCATCTTCACTATATTTGATCGCCGGATGTTTTTATAACATCATTCGTGATTACAATTTATGCTGTATGAGCCGTAAAATACTTGTTGCTGATGATGAACCGGATCTCAAAGATCTTATCCGCCAGATTTTCCGGTCGAGGATAAAGAGTGGTGAGTTTACTTTCGACTTTGCAGAAAATGGTGCCATTGCACTGGAAAAACTGAAGGCAGATCCGGAGATTGAAGTGCTTTTTACAGATATTAATATGCCTGTTATGGACGGGCTAACGCTTCTTAATAATATTAAAGAAGATGGTCTCGTGCAGAAAGCAGTTGTTATTTCTGCTTATGGTGATCTGAAGAATATCCGCACTGCAATGAATCGTGGTGCATTTGATTTTGTAACCAAGCCAATTGATATTTCCGATCTGGAAGCAACACTCACAAAAGCAATCAGTGAGATGGAAGTGTTTCGTAAAGGACTGGATGCAATTAAAGAAAATGAAAGATTAATTCTTGAACAGAATGAAATCCTTGAACAGCAGGTAAAAGAACGCACTGCAGAAATTGTACAGCAGAAAGAAATAATTGTTGAGAAAAATAAGGAGATACTGGATTCTATTCATTATGCAAAACGATTGCAGGCAGCAATACTTCCTCCAAACAGACAGATGAATGAATTGTTTTCTCAGCATTTTACTTTATATATGCCTAAAGATATAGTTGCCGGTGATTTTTACTGGATGGAATCTTTAGGAGATTATATATATCTTGTTGCGGCTGATTGCACTGGTCATGGTGTTTCAGGTGCGTTGATGAGTATGCTTGGAGTTTCTTTATTAAGCAGAGTAGTAAATGAAAAACAGATTACGGAGCCAGGAGAAATATTAAATGCATTGCATCTCTCTGTAATTGCAGCACTCAAGCAACAGGAAAATGAAACGCATGATGGAATGGATATTCTGTTATGCAGATTTAATAAAGATTTTAGTGAAATTCATTTTGCAGGAGCAAATCGTCCGTTGTGGTTAGTGCGTAATAATATTTTAGAAGAATTTAAAACCGATAAAATGCCTGTTGGTGGTTTGCAGGTGGAACACAATTCTTTTACAACACAAACACTAACTCTTATAAAAGGTGATATGCTTTATTTATCTACTGATGGTTATGCTGATCAGTTTGGTGGTGAAGCAGGGAAGAAGCTGATGACAAAAAAGTTTAAAGAAGTGCTTGCTGAAATTTCCGGAATGAATATGACTGAGCAGAAAGATCATTTATATAAAGTGCATGAGGATTGGCGAGGAAATAATGAGCAGGTTGATGATATACTGGTAATTGGTTTGAGATTAGGATAAATTTTGATGATTAAATTTTCTTATGAATTTGATTTTCATTTGATCAAAATCTTATTGTTCTTTTTAAATTTTGATAGGATGAAACTGTACTCAGCCTGCATGCCTGCGGCATTATCACTCACACAAGGCTCTTTCGCTCCACGGCCGCTCTGGCCGCGTTCCGCTGGTTCAATTGGGTTTTAGTGTTTCATGATTTTATTAAACTAATCTTTGTTCGTTTAGTTTAGAATAATTTAATGATCATCAGTGTGCATCCCTAAAACACAGATTTCACCAGCAGAACTGATAGCATTGCTGTCGCATGTGTTTTTGTTAATGGATTTAAAAATTATATATGATGTGATTCTAACTTTTTTCATTCAGGCGAAAGCAACTGTACCAGTTCACTGAGTGCAACCTTGGTATTTGCGAT
>JBDTVD010000181.1:0-7383 GCA_040007375.1 Bacteroidota bacterium
TCCAAACAGGGAACGCAGGAATTCATCGGTAAAGAGTTTAATGTCATCAACCTAATTAATGGTTACCGTTCCAGAGGGCATTTATTCACCGACACAAATCCGGTTCGTGAAAGGAGAAAATATACTCCGACTCTGGATCTGGAAAATTTTGGTCTTTCTGATGCTGATCTCGAAACGGTATTTCATGCTGGATCTTTCATTGGAATTGGTGATGCAAAGTTGAAGGATATTGTTCAGGCTTTAAATGATACATATTGCCGCAGTGTTGGTGCTGAATATAAATATATCCGTAATCCGGAAGTGGTGGAATGGCTGGAACAGAAAATGGAAAGCAGCCGCAATCACCGGGAATTTACTATTGAAGAAAAAAAACATATTCTGCAAAAATTAAATGAAGCTGTTGCATTTGAAAGTTTTCTTCACACCAAGTTTGTAGGACAAAAACGTTTTTCATTAGAAGGAAGTGAAACTTTAATTCCTGCTCTTGATGCAATTATTGAAAGTGGTGAGCAGTTAGGAATAAAAGAATTTGTAATCGGTATGGCACATCGTGGAAGATTAAATGTGCTTGCAAATACATTACGTAAATCGTATTCCGAAATTTTTACAGAGTTTGAAGGATTGGAATATACAGAGAATGCTTTTTCCGGTGATGTAAAATATCATTTAGGGTATTCAAGCGATGTACAAACACGATCAGGAAATAAAATACATTTAAGTGTTGCACCAAATCCATCGCATCTGGAAGCAGTGGATCCAGTTGTGCAGGGAATTGTGCGTGCGAAAATTGATAACACTCCGGGTGGAAGTGAAGATCAGATTGCGCCGATTTTAATTCATGGTGATGCTGCAATTGCAGGTCAAGGTGTGGTGTATGAAGTGATTCAGATGTCGGCTTTACGTGGATTCAGAACCGGTGGAACGATTCATCTTGTTATTAATAATCAGATTGGTTTCACTACAAATTATTTAGATGCACGTTCATCAACATATTGTACTGATGTTGCGAAGGTAACTGTATCTCCCGTTTTCCATGTGAATGGTGATGATGTGGAAGCTGTTATATATACCATACAATTAGCGATGGAGTTTCGTCAGAAGTTTAATCGTGATGTATTTATTGATATTTTAGGTTATCGCAAATACGGACATAATGAAGGTGATGAACCACGTTTCACGCAACCATTATTATATAAAGCGATTGCTGCACATGCAAATCCCAGGGCAATTTATAATGAGAAATTAACTAAGATGGGAGAAGTGGAAGCAACGATGGTGAAAGAGATGGAGAAGCAGTTCAAATCTCTTTTGCAACAACAGCTTGATACTGCCAAACAGGTTAAAGAATCAAAAGTTACTCCTTTCATGGAAGGTAGCTGGAGTGGATTACGTTTAGCTGTTCCTGCAGATTTTGATGCATCACCGGAAACAGGAGTTGACAAAAAGAAATTATTATCCATCGGAGAAAAAATAACTTCATTGCCAACCGATAAAAAATTCTTCAATAAAACAGTACGTTTATTCGACGACAGAAAAGCAATGCTTGCTGACGGAGGAAAACTCGACTGGGCAATGGGAGAATTACTTGCTTATGGTTCTTTACTGGAAGAAGGACATACCGTTCGTTTCTCCGGACAGGATGTTGAACGCGGAACTTTTTCGCATCGTCATGCTGTTGTACGTATTGAAGACAGTGAAGAACAGTTTACACCGTTAAGTCATATCAGTGATAAGCAGGCTCCTTTTTATATATATAATTCTTTACTGAGTGAATATGCTGTATTAGGATTTGAATATGGTTATGCCATGTCATCACCTGGTTCATTGGTAATATGGGAAGCCCAGTTTGGGGATTTCATGAATGGTGCACAGATCATTATTGATCAATACATGAGCAGTGCAGAAGATAAATGGAGAAGAATGAATGGCATTGTGTTATTACTTCCTCATGGTTATGAAGGACAGGGAGCAGAACACAGCAGCGGAAGAATGGAACGTTTTCTTGCATTGTGTGCTGATAATAATTTACAGATTGCCAACTGCACTACTCCTGCAAACATGTTTCATATTTTGAGAAGACAAATGATCCGTGAATTCCGCAAGCCATTAATTGTATTTACACCAAAGAGTTTATTACGTCATCCGAAGGCTGTTTCCTCTATTGAGGATTTTAGTAAAGGTAAATTCCAGGAAGTGATTGATGATGCAACTGCAAAAGCAACTGAAGTAACACGAGTGGTATTATGCAGTGGTAAAATTTATTATGAATTGCTGGATCAGAAAGAAAAAGATCAGGCTAATGATATTGCTATTGTCCGTTTAGAACAGATCTATCCTCTTCCACAAAAACAACTGGATAAAATTTTTGCAAAATATAAAAATGCATCTGAATATATATGGGTTCAGGAAGAGCCGGAGAATATGGGAGCATGGAGTTTCTTAATGCGCAAATTAAAATCTGTAAAGCTTAATGTAATTTCACGTCCGGAAGCAGCCAGCCCTGCAACAGGATCACATCATGCACACGAGAGAGAACAACGTGAGTTGATTATGAAAGTGTTTGAGAAAGTAGTTGCCTGAAGGAGGAATTCTAAATTATAAATTCTAAATTATAAATGAAAAAAAAATTTTGGTTCAGGTAAATCTGAATTACAGATAAAAAAAACAATTTATAATTTCTCATTTTGAATTTCTAATTTCATTTCTTTCCAACATCTTTAATCTTCCCTTCCACCAGATATTTCTCCAGTTCCCGTAATGCATCAGCAGCAATCCATTTTGAAGATGCATCTTCTTTCTTCTGTATATCTTTTGTCAGCTTAATTACTTTTTTACAGAGACGTTCATTCCGTTTTCCAATCTGGCGTATGGCCCAATTGATGGCTTTCTTTACAAAATTGCGTTCATCATTACTTTCTTTATATATATAAGGGAAAAACTGTTCAAACTTTGCATCCTCTGCCTGTTTATCATGAACAGCCAGATAACACATCAGTGAAAATCCCGTTCTCTTTTCAAATTCCTTTTTGCGTGAAGTCCATTCAATAGCTTTCTCATATGCATTTGGTGAATGAATAAAAAAACTGGAACAGGCATTATCTACTATGTCCCAACTGTTAAAATCTTTCAGCCATGTTTCCATCAGCTTGTCGGTAATCTTTTTCTTCTCCGAAATAAATAATGCAACATGACGAGCTTCATGAATATTTGTCTTCCACAGTTCCAGTGCAAGCTCCTGATTTTTACCAATCTGTTTTGCAAGTGCACGCATATCAGGAACACTTACACCAAGACTGATAACTTTTCCTGTATTAATTCCAAAACGTTCACGTCCTTCTCTCACTTCCTTACTTGATTTCTTTTTTAATTCCTTCAGCACTTCTTCAACAGTATTCATAATATTATTTTTTGCAATAATAGTTGAACTATTTGTCTGAACCACGATTTAACGGATTACCACGATTGGAAAAACAATAACACCAAACTATATTTAAATAAAATAAAAAAATTTAGTCCCTCTCCGAGGAGAGGGGTTGGGGTGAGGCTAAAACTCCAACGATTGAAAAAACATCCTATTAAATTTTTCAAACTCACAAAGAGAAATTCTAAGTCCCTCTCCGTGGAAAGGCTTGGAATGAGTCAAGGATTATCACAATTTGTTACTATTTTTGAGGCAAATTATTGTTTCATGACAGAGATCAAAGTACCAAGCCCGGGAGAATCCATTACAGAAGTTCAGATTGCACGCTGGATAAAAAAAGATGGTGATTACGTAGAGAAGGATGAGGAAATTGCAGAGATAGATTCCGACAAAGCAACTCTTACACTGGCTGCCGAAGCAGATGGTATTTTGAAGATACTTGTTAAGGAAGGTGAAACAGTAAATGTGGGTTCTGTGGTTTGTACAATTGATGAAAGCGCTGCAAAACCTGCAGGCGAATCAAAACCATCATCAGAAAAAACAAAAGAAGAAGCACCTGAGAAACCAAAAGAACCATCATCTGAAAAACCAAAAGCTGCTGAACCTGTTAAAGAAGTTCAATCTGTTGCATCGTCAAAACCTGGTTATGCAAAAGGACTACCTTCAGTTGCTGCGAAAAAAATGATGGATGAAAATAGTATTACAGAAACACAAGTAACTGCAACAGGTAAAGACGGACGCATTACTAAAGGTGATATTGTTGAAGCTATTCAAAAACCAAAACCTGCTGCTGCTGCGCAACAGGAACCTGGTTCACGTAATGAGAGAAGAGAGAAGATGACGATGTTGCGTAAGAAGATTGCACAACGTTTGGTTGCAGTAAAAAATGAAACTGCAATGCTCACTACTTTTAATGAGGTTGACATGAGTGCAATAATGAACATCAGGAAACAATATAAAGATATTTTTAAAGAGAAGCATGGAATTGGTTTAGGATTCATGTCGTTTTTTACGAAAGCAGTTTGTGAAGCATTGAAAGCATTTCCTGCAGTTAATGCACGCATTGAAGGTGATGAAATTATATATCATGATTATTGTGATATTGGAATTGCAGTGAGCGCGCCGAAAGGTTTAATGGTTCCTGTAATGCGAAACGCAGAAGGTTTATCTCTTGCACAGATTGAATCTACTATTGCAGAACTTGCAGGCAAAGCACGTGATGGAAAACTTTCTATTGAAGAAATGACAGGTGGAACTTTTACAATTACTAACGGTGGTGTTTTTGGAAGTATGATGAGCACACCGATTATCAATCCTCCTCAAAGTGCAATTTTAGGAATGCATAATATTGTAGAACGACCAATGGCTGTTAACGGACAAGTAGTAATCCGTCCGATGATGTATGTTGCAGTTTCTTATGATCACCGTATTATTGATGGAAGAGAGTCTGTTGGTTTTTTAGTTAAAGTGAAACAGATGCTGGAAGAACCAGTGAAGATGCTGCACGGTGGAAATGATCCGATGAAGGTGTTGCTGATGGTTTAGTGGCTAGGGATTAGGAGTTAGGAGTTAGTGAATTTGATTTGAAAATTCGCATCCTGCGTTAAAAAAACTCCGGATGCCAAGGGAAGATTTGAAAAGGAAAATCTATTTATAGTCAATTAGTTTTTTCATCAACAAACTCTGTGATCTCTGTGCCTTCTCTTTTAACTCTGTGCGAAAAACAGATCGTTTGTTCATGTAAAATTATTTTCACTAAAATGATTTTACAGTACATGATGATTTTTATTTCACGCAGAGATCGCTGAGGAGCAGAGGACGCTGAGAACAAATAATTATTCTCAACAAAAAAATTCAGTCTTGATACTTGTGTCTTGATACTTGATACTAAATATTCATCCCAAACTCTCCTACCACTTCATAACTGCTGAATGCTGCTTCATGTTTCAGTAATGACACACCACAGGTAATAAAAGAAGCATCAAACGATTTTCCGCGTAGACTGGTTTTTACTTTGGCGAAAGTATGTTCATTCAGTCGTCGTACAACGGTAAGTCGTGGTTTCCAGGCGAAGTATGTACGGCTGGGTGGTAATACAGTTGCTGTACGGAAGGCGCGTACCAATCCGGCAATAGCAGGACAGATCACTTCTATATATACACTCTGATCTTTCACCATGCGGAAATTTTTTAACTGCACTTCAAATGGTTCACAGTAATTCATAACAGCGGCAATTCTTTCTGCAATTTTTTCTTCTTCTGATTCCTGTAATAAAAAATGGAGCAATGTAATGTGCGGTCCCGGACCAGGAGGCTGAACAATATTATATTCTTCCTGCAATTGTTGGCGCACCACATTAATTTCCTTCTTCACCGATTGAGGAATATCCAGCAACAATATATATTCATTCACTCTCACTTCTTCTTCGCCATTAATCTTTGCCAGCTGATCACGTGCTGACTTCAGATTAAATAAACGTCCCATACTTTTTATTGATGGAAGAATAACACCTGCATCTTCTTCGGGTTTCTGCAATGCTGCCGGTGATCCGCTCACACCGTTAAACGGATTAAAACTGCGCAGTGAAAAACCCATAGCTGCTGCACGGTGTATTTTATCTTCACCATACAACAACCGCATCTTATCCATCCGGTAATATAAATTCAGCATCGCTTCCGAATCTTCAAATAAATTAATCTGATGACCACCGCCAACAAGATGACTCATCTTCACTCCAATCAAACGAATGAGCATGCGGCGACTATATAATTTCTCAAACAATTCCTTTACACGTGCAATGAGTGTATGATCATTACAGGTGTAAGGTATGCGCGATTGCATAGTATGTGTATCGAAGTTGGAGTAACGTATTTTTACTGTGATGCAGGACGTAAGTTTATTTTCACTGCGTAAACGGAAACATAATTTCTCCGCCATTGCAACCAGTATACTGTTCAGCATTTGTACATTAATCGTGTCCTGTTCAAATGTTTCTTCTGTAGAAAGTGATTTCTGTTCTGAGTACGGTTCAACAGGAGTGTTATCAATTCCGTTTGCTTTTTTCCAGATCACCAGGCCGTTGTCACCCATCACACGTTGTAATAATTCCGGTGGCATCTCCTGCAATGTCCGCACCTTTTCAATTCCCATGTTGCGCAATAACAAATATGTTTTATCGCCGATCATGGGAATTTTTTTTATAGATAACGGTGCGAGAAAAATTTTTTCTTCTCCATAAGGCACCTGCATCTGGTTGTTGGGTTTTGCTTCATCAGTTGCAATTTTACTTACGGTTTTATTTTTCGACATACCAAAAGAAATAGGCAATCCTGTTTCCTTAATAATACGTTGCCTTAATTCCGTTGCAAAACTGTAACAACCAAAATACTGATCCATACCTGTGAGATCCATATAAAATTCATCAATACTGGCACGTTCATACAACGGAACAGTTTCTCTGATGATCTCTGTTACTTCATCACTGCGTTTACTGTACTCATCATAATCACCACGTATAATAATTGCATCCGGACATAATCTCTTCGCCTGTTTAATCGGCATGGCAGAGTGAACACCGAACAAACGTGTTTCATAACTGCATGCAGCCACTACTCCACGATCACCACCACCCACAATTACAGGATGACCGATCAACTTCGGATTGATCAATCGTGATACAGAGACGAAGAAAGAATCTAAGTCCATGTGAACAACTGCTGATTTGTTTGATTTTATGATGGCGATGATTTAGATTATTTTTGATTTCAATGATTCAATTGTTGGATCGCTGATTTTGTTGATTTCTTTGAGGGCGATGATTAGGATTGTTTTGATTTCGATGATTTAAATGTTGGATCGCTGATTCGTGTGATTGAATGATGGCGATGATTTGGATTGTTTTGATTTTGATGATTTAAATGTTGGATCGCTGATTCGTGTGATTGAATGATGGCGATGATTTG
>JBDTVD010000182.1:0-7379 GCA_040007375.1 Bacteroidota bacterium
GCTTTGGTTGATGCAGCAAAAGGTTATGAGTTGCACATGCAGGCTGGTGGAAAGATGATGATTACACTTGCCGGTGCAATGAGTACTGCAGAGTTGGGAATCAGTCTTGCCGAAATGATACGCAACGACCAGGTGCAGATTATTTCCTGCACAGGAGCTAATCTGGAAGAAGACATCATGAATCTTGTTGCGCATAACTCTTACAAACGTGTACCGAATTACCGCGATCTGTCTCCGCAGGATGAATGGGATTTACTGGAAAATCATTATAACAGAGTAACTGATACATGTATTCCTGAAGAAGAAGCATTCCGCCGTTTACAGAAGCATATATATAAAGTATGGAAAGATGCTGATACAAAAGGGGAGCGTTATTTTCCGCATGAGTATATGTATAAAATGTTGCTGAGTGGTGAATTGAAACAGTATTATGAGATTGATCCGAAGAACAGCTGGATGCTTGCTGCTGCGGAAAAAAATCTTCCTATAGTTGTTCCGGGATGGGAAGACTCAACAATGGGAAACATATTTGCTTCTTATATTATTAAAAATGAAATGAAAGCAACAACCATGAAAAATGGTATTGAATATATGGTGTGGCTGAGTGACTGGTATCGTAAAAATTCGGAGGGAAAAGGAGTTGGTTTCTTCCAGATTGGTGGTGGTATTGCAGGTGATTTTCCAATTTGTGTGGTGCCGATGATGTATCAGGATTTAGAGTGGCATGACGTTCCTTTCTGGAGTTACTTCTGCCAGATAAGTGATTCTACAACAAGTTATGGATCCTATTCCGGTGCTGTGCCGAATGAAAAAATTACGTGGGGAAAACTTGATGTGAACACTCCTAAATTTATTATTGAAAGTGATGCAAGTATAGTTGCGCCATTGGTGTTTGCATGGATATTGGGTTGGTAAGAAATAACATATATATCAGGCATTGTGAACTATTTAAAGTTATTTGAAAAACTTAATGAAAGTGATGTTCGTTATGTTATCTGTGGTGGCCTGGCAGTAAATCTTCATGGCATTCCAAGGATGACTGCAGATATTGATATTATTCTGGATCTGAATAAGAGTAATATTGAAAAGTTTATGGAAGCTGTGAAAAGTCTTCACTACGAATTAACACTTCCATTGAAAGCGGAAGATATATGGGAAGAGAGTAAAAGACAATCCTTAATAAAAGATAAAAATCTGATTGCTCTTTCGTTCTATAATTATGATGATAACACAGTAATGTTGGATGTTCTTCTTGATTTTCCTATTCTGTTTAATGAATTATGGCAGAACAAAGTAACCAGAAAAAGCGGCAATGCTGAAATTTATGTTGTAAGTATTGATCATCTTATTTCACTTAAGGAATACAGCAACCGCATACAGGATCAGCAGGATATTCTATTTCTTTCTAAAATAAAAAATGGACAAAATAACAACTGACAGGAAAGGCTTCTATTACGAAGTTACCGATGAGCAGATAAAAATGCATCAAAGCCGGTCGGTTGAACAGGTATTTAACTGGCTTGAATCAACCAATCAGTTTTTGAATATGTTTATGACATCAGAGGAAAAAGAAAGAATGAATAAAATAAGAAAAGGAGATTTATAATATTTATTCCAAATTGAAGATTGCAAATTTTTAAAAAATAAATTATTCATTATTCATTATTAACTATACATCCACCAGTACAGCCCTGTGTCAGACTGCCTTGTAATTATACCCACCTACAACGAAAAGGAAAACATCAGCAAGATTATTCATGCTGTGTTTGCTTTACGTATGCCTTTTCATATTTTGATTGTGGATGATAGCAGCATGGATGGAACTGCTGAAATAGTAAACGATCTTCTGAATAAATTTTCCGGCCAACTTTTCATGGAACAGCGTGCCGGAAAAATGGGATTAGGTACTGCATACATTCACGGTTTTAAATGGGCATTACAACGTCAGTATCAATATATATTCGAAATGGATGCTGACTTTTCTCACAATCCGGAAGATCTCATCAATTTATATAATGCATGCAAGCTGGATGGAGCAGATGTAAGTATTGGTTCCCGTTACATCACAGGTGTTAATGTAGTAAACTGGCCAATGGGAAGAGTGATGATGTCGTATTTTGCAAGTATGTATGTTCGCATTATAACAGGTATGAAAATACGTGATACCACTGCAGGATTTAAATGTTATACACGTAAAGTGCTGGAGACAATTGATTTCAATAAAATAAAATTTGTGGGTTATGCGTTCCAGATTGAAATGAAATTTGCTTCCTGGAAATTAGGTTTTAATGTAGTAGAAGTTCCCATCATTTTTACTGACAGAAGCGAAGGTCAGAGTAAAATGAGTGGTGGTATTTTTAAAGAAGCCATTTTTGGAGTATTGGCAATGAAGATTAAGAGTTTGTTTAATGATTACAGGAAGTAAGCAGTTTATGCCTTTGTTTTTATTCTGAATTTTTCCATCTTTAATTTTACCCGCTACGTTTTAAAAGCGATTATGAATTATTAAATAAATAATGATTTTCGCAAAAGTTTCAGGTGACTATATTGCGATATCAGATTTTTATTTGCTTATCACCTCCATTAACCTATGATTGATGAAATACATTTCCTTTCCTATTTTATATGGCGAAAGAATTTTAGCCTGTGATAACTTTTGAAGATAGGTTGAAGCGGTTTGACGCTGTGCAATTCCATTCTTTTCAAGAATTCGAATCTTCATATATGGATAACTAAAAATTAAATCAACCATTTCACTATTATATGAGTTTTTAAGTACATTTTTTACTTGAACTGACATTTCTTTTTTTAGCATATGAATCGCACTTATTTTTTCTAGAGTTAGTGCTGCGGTTTCAGAAACTGCTTTCAGCATAAAAAGTATCCAATCATTCCAATTTTGCTTTTCTGTTACTTCTCTTAGCAAGCGGTAATAATCATTTTTATTCTGAATAATATAAGAACTTAAATAAAGTACAGGAATGTTCAACAGTTTTTTATGAACGAGAAACAGTACATTCAATATCCTTCCTGTCCTGCCATTACCGTCAGAGAATGGATGTATAGCTTCAAATTGATAATGTATCAAAGCCATTTTAATCAGTGCATCAATATCATCAATTTCACTATGAATAAAATTCTCCAGTGAAGCCAGTTTTTCTCTTATTAGCACCTCTCCTTCCGGAGGTGTATATATAATTTCCTTTGTTGCAGGGTTTGCCAACCGTGTGCCTGTAGTTTTACGAATTCCTTCAGTAGTATACTTCAGTTTTTGCATAATCGCAATAAGTGTATTGGTAGTTAACCCTCGCTTTTCCATCAGATCAAGTCCGTTATATAAGGCTTCGCGGTACAACAATACTTCTTTAGTTGCTGAACCAAATCCTGTTCCGTCGTCAATTGAAGCTACTGCACGGTATAACTCATCTTGTGTAGTTACAATATTTTCAATAGCAGAACTATCTTTACTTTCCTGTAACACAATTGTATTGATAAGCAATTTTGGGTCAGGTAGGGTCTGGCAATAACCTTTTAATTCTGCAAGAAGCCTGCTAGCCTTGATACCTGCCTTTAGGAGTTGAGGGCTTTCCAGATTGATTTTCGGCGGCAAATCCCGTAGCGTATTATGTGGTTCAGTTGGTTTAATCATATGTTGATGAATTCGACATGTTCATATTTCATGTCGAAAATAACCATATTTTTCGACATGACTCATGTTTAAACCCAAATCTCATTTGAATATTACTTCATCTTACTCACGTATATGAAGGCCAGAGAAAGATGAGCGGGGTATTTTTAAAGAAGCTATTTTTGGAGTTCTGGCAATGAAGATTAAAAGTCTGTTTAATGATTACAGGAAGTAATTTGAAGATATGACAATTTGAAGATTTTAAGATTAAAATTTATCTTCCCTTTAAACTATAATGAAAAAAAATAAAAAGTCTTGATACTTATGTCTTGATAATTGATACTAAAAAAAAGCCGGCTGATGATCAACCGGCTTTTTTTTAATTAATATATATCGTTTAAACCATTTTCAAATTGTCGAATTTTCAAATCTTCAAATTAATCAAACAAACTTCTCACCCTTATTAAGTTTCACATCATTCACAAACTGGCGGATCTGTTGTTCATCCTGTTTTTTACAAACCAATAAAATGTTTCCTGATTCTACTACTATATAATCATCCAGTCCCTGCAAAACAACAAGCTTATCTTTAGGCATGTTGACGATGCAGTTTTTAGAATCATATAACAAAACATTTTTCCCAACTACTGCATTCTCTTCTTTATCATGCGGAATGTGTTCATACAAACTGCCATATGTTCCTAAATCACTCCAACCGAACTCAGCACTCATTACAAAAACATTCTTTGCTTTTTCCATCACACCAAAATCCACGGAAATATTTGTGCACTGTTCGTAAGCAGTTTTGATAAATATTTCTTCACCATCTGTATCCAGCTTATCTGCACCATCAGAAAAAATAACATTTATTTCCGGAAGATGTTCCTGCAATGCTTTTTCAATGGCTTTCACATTCCAGATAAAAATTCCTGCATTCCATAAAAATTCTCCTGTCTGTAAAAAGAATTTCGCCATTTCCAGATTCGGCTTTTCTGTAAATGTTTTTACTCTGGAAATTTTATTATGCTGTTCAATTTTATCATCAATAAACTGAATGTAACCATAACCGGTATCAGGACGACTTGGTTTAATTCCTAATGTAAGCAGGCAATCAGTATCCTTTGTAAACTCAAAACATTTTTTAATAGCTTCAATAAATGCTTCTTCTTTCAAAATCACATGATCACTTGGAGCCACCACAATATTTGCATTGGCATTCCACTTCATAATTTTATGTGTGGCATATGCAACGCAGGGTGCTGTATTTCTCCGCATCGGTTCGTTCAACACCTGCGATGGTTTCATCTCCGGTATCTGCTCCAGCACCAGTTGTGTATAAGCAGAATTAGTTACTACAATAATATTTTCAGGAGGGCAAACTGACAAAAAACGCTCATAGGTCTGTCGTATTAATGTTTTTCCTGTTCCAAGAATATCGAGAAACTGTTTTGGCCTTGCATTACGGCTCATCGGCCAGAAACGGCTTCCAATACCGCCGGCCATTATCACACAATAATTGTTATTCATAAGAATTAAAGTAAAGTGTTTTAAGCAACCACTTTAGTCGCGCAAATCAAAGCAAAAAAAACATACCTACGAATGTGAATTGAAGAAGTTACAAAGAGAAATACTTTGCAATTTTAAGTGACTAAGTGACGAGGTGACTAAATGACTAAGTGATGGGTAATTACGTGTTAAGTAATGAGGTGGTTGAAAAAAGAATATATTTCAAAGTATTTACCTCCACGATACCAACTACCCGCTACCCGCTACTCACTTCAGACTGGCAAGAGCATTTGCAAGATTAGCTAACATGCCCGGAATTTTATCCCTGTGGCAGGTTCCAACTGAAAGACGATACCAGGAAGAATCGGATGATGCACCAAAAGCGGAGAAGGGCACAATGGCAAATTTCGCCTGATCGAGGATGAATGCAGTAACATCTTCAGTGGTATTAAGTTTATTTCCGCCAGATGTTGTTTTCCCTTTCAAATTAAACTGCACGGTTAAATATATAGCTGCCATCGGTTCAATACAATCAACTGCATAACCTGCTTTTTTTAACTGATTAAATCCATCATAAAAAGCATGCAGACGAAATTCCACCTCCGACTTAAACTGCACCATATATCTTTCAATGGCTGGTTTATTCTGAAGATAAGCAGCCGAAGCAACCTGTTCAGCTTTTGGAGCCCATGCACCGATATGTGAAAGAATAGATTTCATTTTTTCGATGATGCGTTTCGGACCCATGCTCCATCCTACTCTGATTCCTGTTGCAGCAAATGCTTTTGATAATCCATCTACATAAATAGTATAAGGACGAATTTCAGGTCGCAGACTCACAGGATCAAAATGTTGAAGTGCACCGTAAGTAAGTGCAGAATAAATCTGGTCGTACATCACATATAAAGGCTTGTCATCTTCACTTCTCTTAGCATTTTCTTCCAGCACAATGTCGCAGATATCTTCCAGTTGTTGTTTACCGAAAATAGTTCCTGTTGGATTTTGTGGTGAACATAAAGCTAACAGGCTGGCACCTTTTAAATAAGGTTTTAATTCTGATGCAGTAGGCATAAAATGATTTGCAGGTTTTGCTTCCACCTGTATTCCCTGGGCCTGCATGAGATGACAGTAATGATTGTTATTCCATGATGGAACAGGATACACTACTTTATCACCCGGGTCAATTAAAGTGGAATAAATTCCGTAGATCAATGGACGTGCTCCACCTGCAATAAGTATTTCATCAGGATGATAATTCAACTTTTGTGTATCTGCAACATAAGAGGCAACAGCCTGCCGTAACTCAAGCATTCCGTTGGCAACAGGATAATTGGTGTGACCTGCTTTATAAGCTGCAATTATTTCATCGAGCAACTCAACAGGAATCGGAAAAATTTTAGGATCGAAATCACCAATAGTAAGATTGGCAATTGGTTCTCCTTTCTTTATTTTTTCATTGATCTCATTAGCTAGTTTTATTATTTCAGAGCCGATGAGATGCTCTGCCATTTGGGAGACTTTTAAATCAGCCTGCACTTGAGTTGTTGTAGATGACATAACGTGAAATTGCGTGGCAAACCTACGGCAAAGAAATCAGATGGTGAAGTAATAAAAAGGAAAATTTTACACGAGCAGACTCAACATCAATTGCTCTGTTTCTGTACTGTCCCATTTACTCTCAATATCTTTTGATTTCATTACCTGCTGCATAATTTTTTCCTGCTTCTGACCTTCTTTTAAAGCTTCACTGTAGCGGATATCAGGACTGTATGTTACCATGGTATACTGCGGAATCCATTTATCCGGATGTTTACTGCTGAACCATGCTTCAATTTTTTTCTGAAGAAGAAAATCTGCATGACCCACTTTATCACGCATCTCAAAAAAATTTCCTACAGCCAAATCTGCAATTGCATCACCATCAGGTTTACGCAACTGTTCAAATTCACGGAAGGTATTTTCCCAGTTATCACCATGCTTATCCATCAATTGATCAAGCACAACGCAATCTTCAAAACCACAATTCATTCCCTGTCCGTAGAAAGGTACAATTGCATGTGCAGCATCACCAACCAACAACATTTTATCTTTATAATGCCACGGAAAACATTTAACAGTAACTAATGATGAGACAGGATTGTTATGATATTCATTATCGAAATCAGGCATCAATGCCAATGCATCAACAAATATTTTTTTGAAGAATGAACGTGCTTTCTCCTGAGTGTTTAAAGCAGCGAAAGAA
>JBDTVD010000183.1:0-7371 GCA_040007375.1 Bacteroidota bacterium
TTACCTTCATCCAGATCATGATCCTTAAAACGTGCAGAAAAAGTAGTAAAGGGATTACTCATAAACTCCCTGATACAACATACAACGGCTGTGGAATCCAGTCCGCCCGACAAACTACTTCCAACAGCTACATCACTTCTTAAACGACGTGCAACAGATCTGCGGAAGAGTTCATAGAAATGTTCAAAATACTGTGATTCTCTAACGTATCTTGTTTGTTTGCTGAGATCAATCTGCCAGTAACGTCGCAAAATATTTTTACCATCTCTTACTGTAAGTGAATGTGCAGGTGGAAGAACAGAAACATCTTCAAAAAAAGTTTCATCAGCACCACTTTTATAATTTACATCTATATATTGCTGCAATTTACCAGTTGAAACTTTAAGTGCCGGATTAATTGCGCAAAGTGCTTTAATTTCTGAAGCAAAATAAAATCCTTCCTTAGTATTTACATAGAAAAATGGTTTCTCACCAAAACGGTCTCTTGCACAAAACAATTTCTTTTCTGCTTCATCCCAAATCGCAAATGCAAACATTCCATCCAGGTATTCCAGCATCTTTTCACCTTTGTAATGAAACAATGCAAGTATCACTTCAGTATCGGAAGTGGATTGAAACTGATAGTTTAATCTGATCAGCCATTCTCTCAACTCCACATAATTATATATTTCACCATTAAATACAATTGTAAAACGACCTTCAGCATAATGCATAGGCTGGCCGGCATTTGGTGTAAGATCTATAATTGAAAGTCTGCGATGACTGAAACCTACTTCCTGGTTTTCACTGATCCATACTCCATGACCATCCGGTCCACGATGCTTCAGTGTTTCCGACATATCAGCAAGCATGGATTTCTCCACACTTTTTCCGTTAAACAATAATACACCTGCTATTCCGCACATTTATCTAAAGCAATTTTATATATTCCTTCCATACTTCCACACCATGCATTTCTGGAATGCAGTTCTTCGAGCAAAAATACGTAAGTATTCCACCAAGCCGTACGATCCAGGTAATTTGGATGAAAATTAATAACAAGACATCCACCAACCTCTTCAACAGAATCTATAATTTCCACTACTTTAGTTTTCGCCTGAGTTTCATTGAAGTTATGACTATTCTCATTGAACAGCGCACCATCCATGATATGCATAGGAACTTCCAGAATTCCTTCAGCAAGAAAATACGGCATTGATGTTCCGGCCCTGAAACCTGATGCACAATTAAAACCCAGTGTAGAATCCGTTTTTACTCCTGCCTTCCGGTGAACTGCCGGTGTTTTATATATATCATAATGCAAAAAATGCTGACGGGTGGTAGTGATTTCACTTCCTGTTATTTTTTTCAGATTATCAAGTTGTGAAATGAACAGATCAGCATCATTAAATGTATTATAACTTCCGTGAAGCCCTATTTCATTACCTTCCTCTGCAACCTTCACTATATAATCTGACACTTTCATTTTTACTCCACGATAAACTATTGCATCATTAAACCGGTAATCACAATCAAACTTATGCAGATTTTTATCCGCAGCGTATATATAATAGGTTGACCGGAAACCAAACGTCCTTTCCAGATCTGTCCATTTTTCAAACTGCCACAACTTATCATTGTGAACCGGTTTCAAGAGTGACTTTAATAACGTATACAACAAATATGGAGCATGTCTAAACTTTCCGGACAGCGTTGGTTCTGAATCAAAATATTTTTGATAGCGACGATGTAACTGACGGTAATCATTTGCTGAAATCACATCGAGATCATGCGTTAAGCAAAAAGCAAACTTTCGTTCTCCGGGCCAGACTGCAGTTTTTGCAAGTTGATGTTGCTTAATTTTTTTGGAAATCAACTGATCAAGATAAGGAACAGCATAATTATACTTCGAAAACTTTGCATCCCAGTTTCCCCATTCATCCCTGCTGCTGTTTGATTTTTCTTCCTTACCTGTTAAACAATCAACAATATAATTTTTTTCATCAGCACTTAAAAAATTATCCGGCCAGTATTCAAGACCGAACATTTTTAAATAAGAGTGTACTATCTGATCAGTTGTCATTAATTATTTACAAGTATTCGTATTGCCATCTATAACGTTTAAAAAAATCTTAATAACCGGTATTGCACTTTTTTCAACAAACTGTATGAAGAATAATTTATTTTAGAATATGTTGCCAGCTGTCCTCCAATGCTTCCTTTAAAACGTGCAACAGAAGGATGATCAGCACCGCATAAATCCCACGTAGAAATTTTTCTGTCATTCAGATCCTTAATAATATGCGTTACCAGGAAGGGTGTTCCTCCTTTTGAAAGAAGCTCAATATCTGAAGCTGCATTCCAGTTATAGATGATATTATTATCACAGCCTGCCTGGATCCAGCATGCATGCAGTTTATTTTCTTTATCAAATGATGAATACATTTTACAAACAGGTGCAACAGCATCAATCAGTTCAATCATTTTCTGTTGTGTAATGTGGAGATTAATTGCCTGACGTAACATAGTGCCACTATATAATTGCCAGAACCACGAAGCATTATATTCATTACTTATATAAAATCCCTCTGCTTCACATTTTCTTGCACGGCGACGGATATCGGCATCAGGAGTATCCTTTGCAGGATTCATTAAATAAGTTTTTCCTGATAAAACATTCCATCCATCCTGTGTAAAAGCATTCGTATTTTCAGCTAATGTATCCAATAAAAAATAAGGATAGACATAATGTGTTCTTACAAATTCAGCCAGCATTTTATTCACAGGAAGTAAATCATCTGAATTTAAACTGCCGGAATACACAACAGCATTATAAGGAGTAAGTGCAGGATGAACATTAAATTTCACTCCTGCTTTTTTTTGAAAGTAAACACACAATCCCGCAATAGCTTTTCCATCACTTTCTACAACAACATAGTCGTTGGAATATCCAAATGCTTTACTTATTGCATTTACATATACAGATGACATAAAAGGAACACGTGAACGGGAAGAAGTAAATAATTCATTCCAGCCTGCTTCACCGGTAATACTTATTTTCAACTGGCCCGGCATCCGTTAAGCAGTAAGTATATATATTACACCATCAGCCAAACGGTACGATTCAGCTCCATCAAAATTATTTTTACTTAACCGTATACATTTTTTAATTCCTGAAGGAGTTTCAACAGAAGCAGTAAGTGTATCAGTGTAAGCATTAAAAAGCCACAATGCCTGACTGACAGTTGATGTATTTTTTATGAGTAAATCTTTTTCCAGGGGATTCCTGTTAAGAGCTTCTGTAGTTTTTATTTGAGGAGAGGAAGTCAGGGAACCAGTTGCAATCTTTGGAAGTACTTCTGCAAACAAACGGGCCGCTTCCGCAGCAACCAGATAATTATATATAGAAAGATTGGAGCCTTCATAAATTTTTACACTTGATGATGCCACAACAGGTCCGTCGTCAAATGCTTCGTTTACTTTATGAATAGTACAACCTGCATTCATTTTATTATTTTTTATCATCCAGAAAAATGGATGTGCTCCACGGTTTCCCGGCAACACGCTGCTGTGTGCATTATACATCCCATGCACAGGAATTTTCAAAATCTCCACTCCTATTTTTTCATTAAAACCCGACATACAGATTACATCAGGCTTTAATAATGTGAGCTGATCAATACACTCTTTATTGTTCACCCTATCAAATTCAAAATAAGGTATTCCATAAACATCACATGTTTTCTGCAGGGAAAAACTTTTTTTGAATGTATCTTTCTGCATGGAATGAAATACTGAACCTGCGAATGAACGGAATGAAAAAGAGGATTTTCTTTTATCAGTAATTACAGCAACAACTTCAAAGCCTTCCCGTATTGCAAGCAACGGAAGAATTGAATAAACGGAATTTATACCAAAGAATACAATCCTCATTCTGTGTGCAGCAACTGTTTTTTATACTTAGTAAATTCCCCTGAATCAAGATAACCTACATAAGCATTTTCATTAGTGAAAGATACACACAATTGCGGATCAATTTTTTTTATAACGGAAGCAGGATTACCACCAATTACAACATATCCTTCAGGAAATGATTTAGTAACTACTGCTCCTGCCGCAACAACAGTATGATCACCCAGTTTAACACCAGGCAAAATCATAGCATTCATTCCGATCCATGAATAATTTCCAATCACCGTTTTACCAAATGATGAGTTCTTCCGATAATCATACAGATCATGATTGTATCCGGCAATACCTACATTGGGAGCAATTAAAGTATAATCACCAATCTCTACTTCCGAACCTTTGGCAGCGAATATATAACAGCCATGCGACAAACCCGGTGCAGTACCTGTTCCGGTCTTTATATATTGGGCACCACTCACCACACTGCTGAAATGAACAGGCCAATAACAGGATTTATTAAATCCGAAAAAATATTGTATCAGGAAACCTTTTAATGTAACAGGAGCTGCAGTGCCTCTTGTCTGACGCATCCTTCTGCCAATTGATAAAAGAATTTTAATTTTTATGTACCACTTCACGATGCTCCGTTCTTTTCACAAGTAAATATCCAATGATAAATAAAATTATATATGCGCATCCACCGGTAAAGGAGTATAACCACATTGACAAAGTTAAATTGTTTCTGAATAGGATAAAAATAATCAGTGTAACAGCAAGAAAAATAATCTGCCATACAAGTACGATTTTCTCCTTCTGGTAGAAAGCAAAGAGCGTACTGATGCTACCCATACTGTATGATAAAATTGTTATAAAAGCCAGATAACGGATAAACTGTGCTGACTGTAACCAGGAATCACCAAGATACCAGACAATAATCTCATCACCAAAAAAAATTAAAGGCAGTAATATTACAGTGAAGATGAGAAGCAGTCCACCAAAAGCAACTGTTATTAATTTAAGTCGTGAGGCAGATTTGCTGAAATGCTGATAAAATACAGAGCTGAATGATGATGATATCAGTGAAAAAGGAGCTTGTACCAATCGTTGTGCATTCGTATAAAATCCTGTTACACCTGAGCCATATCCGGCCTGAAGAATATAGGATAAAATATTTCCTGTTCCATAATTCAACAATGCAAGTGGTGTGCTGTACTGAACAAAATTTTTGAATTTAACAGTGTATGATTTCAACGCCTGCCTGTTAAATATAAATCCGCCGAAAAGATTTATACCACTGCTGAAGGCCATATACAGATCAGCAACAATGAGCGAAAGTACAGTTGCAAGAATAAGTCCTTCGAATTTCATATGCATCAGATATCCGAAAATAAATGACAATAAAAGATTCATCATTGTTTGCACCAGTCGCATCATGGATAATTTATTGAACATCTTCTTACGACTTACCCATTGAATAAGTATATTATTATAGCCTGTGAAAAATGTATTGATGGGCAGCAGTAAAATAATGAAATAACTTCCGGGCAGACGAAATAAATCAATGAGGTAATTTTTAAACAGCAGGCAGATGACGCTGAACGCTATTAAAAAAAAAAAATTAAAAGTTTTGGAAACATTTACCAACGATGCAGCATCTTCATCCGAAGCAGGAATCATAATAGCATATTCAAAACGCAGGGAAGCTATCACCGACACCATACCGGATACAAATAAAAATATTCCCCACACACCATAATCAGCAGGAGTATAGATCCTCGTAAAAAATGGGAGCGTAAGTATTGAAATTGCCTGTATGGAAAGATTTACCAGAAATAAACGAAGTGAATTTCCTGCAAGCGTACTGTTGACAAGGGTACTTCTTAAATTTCTGATCTGTAAAAACATACTGAACCGGCTCTTAATAAGGCGCTAAAGTAATAATTCCGAGTGGCGGTCAAAACCATCTGCACGTGTTATGAATTAACATCAATCTGATATATTTGCTGCAAATTGCAATTCATTGTCAAACCCTGAAGTATCCATTGTTATTCCACTTTATAATGAAGAGGATGTATTTCATACATTAATAAGCAGACTTCAGGAATTAAAAAAAACCTTGTCGTTTTCTGCAGAATTTGTGCTTATTGATGATGGAAGCAGTGATGGAACAGCGCGACTGATGTCGGATCTGGCATTGAGTGATAAATCATTTCACTGTATTTTTCTCTCCAGGAATTATGGTCACCAGCTGGCAGTAAGTGCAGGACTGCAACATGCAAGAGGAACGGAAGCTGTGATGATTATGGATGGGGATTTACAGGACCCTCCTGAACTGCTCATTAGTTTCCGGAATAAGCTCCTGGAAGGCTATGATGTTATTTATGCCGTTCGAAAAAACAGGAAGGAATCCTTTGCAAAGCGTTTAGTATATAAAATGTATTATCGTTTGCAACGATCCGTCAGCAATTTTAATATTCCTATTGACAGTGGTGATTTTTCCATGCTGAGCCGTAGAGTGGTGGATCATTTGAATACGATGCCTGAACAAAGCAGGTATCTCCGCGGCATGCGATCATGGGTTGGCTTTAAACAATTGGGTTTTGAATACGACAGAGATGTACGTGCTGCAGGAAATTCAAATTACTCAATTAAGAAATTACTGGAGCTGGGCTTTAACGGTATCTTCAACTTCAGCGAATTTCCTGTACGGTTTATCACCAGGCTGGGATTGATAAGCATCGTTACTGCGCTCATCTATCTTGCTTATACTTTATTTAAAAGTATCATGTTCGGAGGTGTTCCGGCAGGATTTACAGCACTCATTTTTGCCATCACACTCTTTAGTGGTGTGCAGCTCATTTCACTCGGACTAATTGGCGAGTATGTACTGCGTATATATAACCAGGTTCGTAATCGTCCTTTATATATAGTAGCTAAAAGGATTGTAGACAAAGATGAAGTAAATGGATAAAGCCTACTACCTCGAGTATTTTCATCTCGAGCGCGATCACTGGTGGTTCAGGGCCAGAAGTAATATGCTGCAGATCATGATAACCTCATTGCAACTTCGTCAGCCTGTTTCAATCCTGAATGTGGGTGCTGCAACAGGTGCTTCATCGGACATGCTTGGTAAATTCGGTTCTGTAGTTTCACTGGAATATGATAAAGACTGTTGCGCATTTGTGAAAGATAAGCTGGGAATAGATTTTATAAATGCTTCCATAACAGAATTACCTTTTTCAGATGAAGCCTTTGATGTAGTTTGTGCTTTTGATGTGATTGAACATGTGGCTGATGATGTAATGGCAGTAAAGGAATTGATGAGAGTATGCAAACGCGAAGGATATATACTGACTACTGTTCCTGCATACCGTTTTTTATGGAGTCATCATGACGTAGTAAATCAGCATATGAGGCGTTACACGAAGAAAGAATTTAAAAAGCTTTTTATGCAATCCACTACAACCACCTACTCCGGTTATT
>JBDTVD010000184.1:0-7315 GCA_040007375.1 Bacteroidota bacterium
TTGCCAACAGAATCACTTAAAAATTCTCCATTACCTTCTGTATATAATTTTGTGGTTTTTATTTTATATATATTTTCATCAATACCACTGCTTGAATAAGAAATACTGGTTTTGATAAAACTTTTATCAGTAATATTTATAGTATGTGTAACACCGTAATTTGACAGGTAATTGCTTTTGTCATAATCTTCTGTAATGTCGGAGGTAATTGTTCCGTTAGATGGAGTTGCAACCATGTCAGCCTGCACATCAACAAGTGAAGCACTGCTTACACCTCTTAATCCAAAGAGTGAAAAAATACCCATCTTTTTTGTTGGCAGTAAAATTTTAAACGCACCATCCTGGTAATCCAGTACACCATCAAGTTTAATAATACCCATATTATTTAACAATGAAATGGTAGAATATCTGTAATTTATAAGGAAGGATCCTCCATACCCTTTTTTAAACGGACCTTCAAATGTTACATCTGTTCCCTGTATTCCGATTCCTAACGAGGTTTCATATTTCTGATTATTCCCATTTCTTAATTTAACATCATACACTCCTGATAATACATCGCCATACTCCGGTGTAAATGCTCCTGTTGAAAAATCAGAGGCTCCCAATAAACTGTTGTTTAAAGCACTTACACCGCCATTCACAGCATTCTGATCTGCAAAATGTGTTGGATTGGTTATTTCAACACCTTCCATTCTCCATTGTACATACTTGGGCGAATTACCTCTTACAATAATATCATTCTGTCCGTTTTGTGATGCTGTTACACCTGCAAAGTTCGTTAGTATTTTAGATGGATCATCCAGGCCACCAGCATAACGTTTCGTTTCTTCTGCAGATATGGAACGTGAACTGATGAGTGACATTTCATTAATGGCTGCACCCTTTAGCTGATTGGAATTAATTTCCACTTCCTTTATTTCAGAAACAGATTCCTGCATGGTAAGAGTTAATACTTTTTCTTTTCCCGAGTTTACTTCAATATCAGGAATTGTTTTTGTTTCAAATCCTACCAATGATAGTTTCAGAGAGATTCTTCCTACAGGAATTTTTTCTAATTTGAATTCTCCGTTCAGATCAGTTACTGCACCGGTTTTCAAATCATCACTAATCTGAACGACTACTCCAATAAGTGTTTCTTTACTGTCAGCATCCAATATTGTTCCTCTTACCGTTTGTGTTAAATTCTGTCCGTTAGTTTTTACGGATGTTAATGTCAGAAGTAAAATAATGTAAATTAGATTTTTCATACGTGGTTCTTTTGTATAGATTGATTGTTTTTTTTACAAAAGTCCATGTGTTAGGGCAGGCCCGCAATTCAACTATGCAATGCCATTGAAAATGTCTGCAAACCCCTGTTTTTTATCTGCAAACGGTGTACTGTAAAAGCTACTTTCTGCTGTTTATTACCTGGAAAAACAGTTCTCTGTAAGTTTCTGAAATAGGAATAATCTGATCGGCTACTTTTATTCTGCTTCTTTCAACAGATTCTATTTTATTGATGCCAACCATATATGATTTGTGAACTCTGCAAACCAGGTTGGAAGGTATAATCTGTTCCAGCTCACTAAAGTTCTGTAACGTCATTATTCTTTTAGTCAGCGTATGTATTCGACGGTAATCCCTCATACCTTCAATATACATTATGTCACCTAAATTTATTTTCTCCAAACGATTTTCTGTCTTCACAAAAATAAAATCAAGTGCTGTGTTCGAAATCGATTTGCTAAGATTTTCCTGTGCCTTGTTTACTGCCTTTAAAAAACGATCGAATGTAAAGGGCTTTAAAAGATAATCGGTAACATTGAGTTCATAGCCTTTCAACGCATATTCCTGGTAAGCTGTGGTAATAATAACCTGGCTTTCTATTCTCGAACTTTCAAGCAATTCAATGCCTGTTAATTCATCCATATTAATATCTAAAAAAAGTAAATCTACTTTATTGGATTTTAAATAAGAAAGACCATTAATTGCATCTTCAAACGTACCACATAAATCTAAAAATGGAATTTTATTTACAAAGTCTTTTGTTCGTCGCAAAGCTAACGGCTCATCCTCAATAATAATGCATGAATATTTATCCATTTCTAATTGTTAGATGTACACTATATAAATCTGTTTGCTTCTCCATCTGCAAGGTATGTTTCTCCTGATAGATCAAATTTAAACGTTTTTCAATAAGATCGTTACCCAGACCATTGCTTTCCTGTATTAACTTATGATTGGGATCGAATTTGTTTTCACAAATGAAACGTATTTCATCATCATTTATAAATATCTGCACATTAATAGCATTTTCAATTTTCTTATTTGCTGAATGCTTAAAGGCGTTTTCAATAAACGGAATAAAAATCATTGGTGCAATTGTTTTCTTTCCAGGCGAACCTGTTATATTGAATTTTACATAGTTTAGATTCGATGTTCTGATTTTCTGAAGTTCCATGTATTTATTAATATATTCAATTTCCTTCTCCAGTAAAATTTTATCTGTTTTTGTTTCGTACAGCATAAAACGTAAAATGTCAGATAATTTATTTAAGTATTCTGATGCTTCCGTTGGGTTGTTTACTATTAATACATCAATATTGTTTAAGGTATTAAATAAAAAGTGAGGATCTAACTGCGATTTCACTAATGCCATTTCAGTTTCATGATTTTTCTGCTTCAATTCCTCCTTCAGTTTTATCTCTTCAAACCAGGTAATAAAGCCCTTTATCACCAGTGCTACAAAACCTGAAATAGAAGAAATAATGGCCATAACAAGGATGACTGTTATAAAGGTAGATCTTCCATTTTTTCCTCCTTCATCCATATCAGCCATGTTGCCCGACTCAATAAGAAAACGGATTACTATATATCCTAAAGTGGCAGCACCTAAAGAAATTAAAGCCCCATATATAACTGCTTTGAAATATTTTTTATGTTGCAGATATTTCGGGAATACCAGGAAATAATAAAAGTAAAAGGTGATCATTGAAGGGAATAAACCAAACACGAATACCGACTTAAATGCATTTAAATTACGTGCGGTTTGATCCACCGAATGACCATTACTCCTGTAAAATACTCCGATCATAATTCCTATTAAAAACAGGAAACACAGCCAGAACCCAACATGCAATAAAACAACAACTGACTTTTTCATCTTTTCCGAATATATTAATTTACAGGAACAAAGTTGACTTGTTTTAAAGAAACCGAAAAATATATTATTCAAACAGGGAATTTTTGTCTGCAAAATGGGTTTGAAGTGGTGATTTGACTAAAGTCTTATTACTATTCAGAGATTATAGCAGAAAATAAGCCTTTAATCAAATTCAAAAAAATACCATTAGCATCCACATAAAAAAAGAGAGGACAGTTACGGCTGTCCTCTTTTATGTTATTTAGTATATATAGAAATAGATCGGCTTACGGGCTGGTCTACGAGACATATGGAAATATAAAACTGCATGCCAGCATTAAATGCTACCGGGAGAACACATTTAAGCAGGTATGTGTAATTTTTTATTTTAAGAGATAAAATTGCCTTTATTCTCTGAACGATTATCATAAAAACAACTGGGGAAATTTTGCGCAATCTGCAAATAATAATGTGGATTAGGGAAAACACCTATTGCAAATTCTGTTAAAGAAGTTTAGGTTTGCTTTGATTTAAATCCTGTCAACCGGAATCTTTATTATCATACTAACTGTTAAACCACCTCAACCATGCCATCATTCCCGAAACCATCATTTACACATACCGTAAATCTTCCGAAAGAAATTAAAGCGGTACGTGATTACATGAAATCCGATCCTGCATTAAAAATTCCCGCTGCAACCAGTAAAACGCTGCGAGTAGCCACCTGGAATATTGCCAACTTAGGAGAACAGGACAGAGAAGATGCTCATTTAAAAATTATTGCAGAAATTATTTCATGGTTCGATTTAATTGCTGTGCAGGAAACAAAAGAGAATTACGAAGATTTTAAAAAGATTGTAAAGTTTGCCGGAACAAAATATAAATTTATTTTTTCTGATGCTGCCGGAAATAATGAACGGTTAGCTTTTATATATGATAGTAATAAAGTGAAAGTACTGGAGGAAGTTGCAGAATATGCTATACCACCAAGCGACTATGGAGATATAAAGATTACAGGAGTTACGGCAACATTTAATGGTTTCGACAGAAGTCCGTTTCTGGTAAGTTTCGCTGCCGGAAGTTTTCAATTTACATTGATGACGGTGCATTTGTATTATGGTGATGATGCTGATCCTAAAAAACTGGGTCGCAGATGTCTGGAAACTTATGCCGTTGCACGATGGGCAGATCTGCGTTCGAAAAGTAAATACACTTACAATAATATAAAAGATGTATTTGCTTTAGGTGATTTCAATTTACCTAAGATTAATAAAGATGATGCTGTTTACAAAGCATTAGTGAAACGTGGATTGCAGTTGCCTGATCATACTTCATTGGTGTACTCCAATATAAATAATGATCAGCAGTATGATCAGATAGCATTTTTACCCGGAACAAAAAGCCGTATTCTGAGTGATGGTGTTTTTCCTTTTGATAATGCTGTGTTTGCGGATATTTTTAACAGTAAAACAGCAGTTGCATTCAGAGGATATATTAAATATTATATTTCCGATCACCGACCGATGTGGATGGAACTGGATATACATTAATGTCGCAATACATTCATATTTCAAATTGCTGAATGTAGATGTATATATGTGACAGGAATTTACAACTATAATTACCTGCAATTCTATAAAACAATCAATCGTTAAATAATGCTACATAATATTGCCTTTATTGGAGGAATTCACGGAGTAGGCAAAAGCACCGTTTGTAACAAAATTTGCAAAGAATTAGATCTACATTACCTAGCAGCAAGTGATCTAATCAATTGGAAAAAGATTAGTGAAAACATAAATAATAAAAAGGTCGAGAATATTTCTACTACACAAGATCTTTTAATTATTGGTTTATCAAATACGATTAAAAAAAATAAGTCATATTTACTTGATGGACATTATTGTCTTCTCAACGGTAAAAATGAAATAATTAATGTTCCATTAAATACATTTGAAAAAATTAAAGCTGTTTCGCTGAATCTTATTATAGGTAACATTGAAGAAATTAAGGACAGACTTGAAGACCGAGATAACAGAGTATACGATTTAGACCTTTTGAATCGAATGCAAGAAAGCGAGTTGTATTATGCAAAAAAGTTGTCAAAAACTTTAGGGATAACTTTAAATACAGGAACTGTTAATGATTATTCAGAAATAATAATTTCACTTAGCAAAATATTTCATTAATGAGAGTATTACTTGACACCAACATCATAATTCATCGAGAGGCAAGTAAAGTACTCAATCAGGATATTGGAATTTTATTCAACTGGCTTGACAAATTACATCATACAAAATGTGTTCATCCTCTTACGGCCGATGAACTAAACCGTCACCAGGATGCTGAGACAGTAAAGACAATGCAGGTTAAGCTCACAAACTATCAGGTATTACAAACCATTGCACCACTGCATGAGCTAGTAAAACAAGTAGGTTCAGCAATTGACACTTCACCAAATGATCTTAATGATTCTAAGATTCTAAATGAAGTTTTTTGCAATAGAGTTGATATCCTGATTTCAGAAGATAAGAAGATACACACTAAAGCTGCAATGCTAGGTATTGCTGAGAGAGTTTTTCGCATTGATAATTTTCTTGAAAAAGTAATTGCAGAAAATCCTGACTTTGTCAATTACAAAGTTTTAGCAGTTAAGAGAGACTATTTTGGAAATATTAATTTAAATGATGAGTTCTTTGATAGTTTTAGAGGAGACTATATTGGATTTGACAAGTGGTATAATGGAAAGGCTGGTAACAATGACAAGGCTTATGTATGTTACGAAAGTGAAATGCTAAAAGCTTTTTTATTTTTAAAAGTAGAGAATGAAAACGAAAGTTATTCTGATATTAATCCTTCTTTCAGAAGGAAAAAGAGATTAAAAATTGGTACTTTCAAAGTTGTCAGCAATGGCTTAAGAATAGGAGAACGCTTTTTGAAAATTGTTTTTGATAATGCAAGACAATATAAGGTTGATGAAATTTATGTTACTATTTTTGACAACCGACCAGAGCTTTTGAATCTTACTTTTCTAATTGAAAAATTTGGTTTCACATACCATGGTGAAAAAACTACCCCTTCAGGAATTGAAAAAGTTTTTATTCGTGACTTTTCAAGAAACTCCAATGACGAGAATCCAAAATTAACTTTTCCATGGCTTTCCAAAACAAGTGATATTTATATTATTCCAATAAGACCTGAATACCACACTGAACTTTTTCCAGACTCCATTTTAAGAACAGAATCGGCAGATGATTTTGTAGATAACGAGCCTTATAGAAATGCAATCAGTAAAGTTTACGTTTCTCATTCACTCACACGGAATTTAAAATCTGCCGATATTATTGTATTTTATCGCTCTGGTGGAATTTACAAAGGCGTGGCAACTACAATTGGTATTGTTGAGAATGCAACAACTCCAAATTCACTTGAAGAGCTCATCCAGATCTGTCGTAAAAGGACAGTCCTTTCAGCAGACGAGTTGAAAGAGTACTGGAATAGGTATCCAACGAACAGACCCTTCGTAATTAACTTTCTTTATGCCTTTTCATTTCAAAAAAGAAAGACCTTAAAAGAGATGCTAGACGAAGGTATACTTCCTAACATGGATACGGTAAAAACAATTACAAGAATTGAAAGAAAGTCTTTGGTTCAACTCATAACTTCGTGTCGAATATGAAAGTTATATTATCAATCAAACCAGAATACGCCAACAAAATTTTTGAAGGCACCAAAAAATATGAATTTCGCAGGTCAATTTTCAAAAACCCCGATGTAACGAAGGTTGTTGTTTACTCTTCATCACCAGTTCAAAAGATAATTGGTGAGTTTGAGATAGAAAAAATCATTACGTATAACCTTAAAACACTTTGGAACAAGACAAAGAAACATTCAGGAATTTCAAAGGATTTTTTCTTTCAATACTTTGGCGACAAAGAATGTGGCTTCGCTATCAAAATAAAAAACACCAAACTTTATCGAACACCAAAATGTATACGCGAGGATTATAATTTATTCCCTCCTCAATCATTTTTATATTTAGAATAGATTGTGTGATTTACATAATTAACGTAGATCTATTCTTTACTCTCCATACTAATACAAACTTTACTCATTCCGAAGATTTAGCAGTATATGGTTTCACAAATTTTATGCGTGTACCATTAATCTGTGTTAACTCTCCACTCCAGA
>JBDTVD010000185.1:0-7269 GCA_040007375.1 Bacteroidota bacterium
GTATCAAACATAATTCCATTGGGAGCAATTTTTTGTGTGTCATCAGTTGGATGTGATGAGTGACAGCTAATGCAACGTTTTTGAAATATAGGTTGCACTTCAGAAAAATTTACAGGAGGTAGTTTCTTATTTTTATTTTCTGGTGCAGTAATAATTACCAATGCAAGTAATGCAACAGCAGCAAACGGTAACATCCACTTTGCATAAATACCTTTTTCATGCAGGTTTATATAATGACGGACTGCAACACTTCCAAGCGTAAGCAATGCAAGTATGATCCAGTTAAATGCATGGCCGAATGTAAGTGGAAAATGATTGCTGATCATTACAAAAATTACAGGCAGTGTCATATAATTATTATGCAACGAACGTAATCCTGCATACTTTCCTAATTCAGGATTTACTGCAACACCTTTCTTCGCAGCAGCAACCATTGCTTTTTGTGCAGGTATGATTACAAAGAAAACATTTCCAACCATGATAGTTCCAAGCAATGCACCCACATGCATGAATGCCGCACGTCCGCTTAAATACCTGGAAAGAATAAATGAGATACCTGTTAAAATTGTAAATCCTATTACAGCAAATAATTTTTTCTTTTGTAATAAAGATGTTCTGCAAAGAATATCATAAATCAACCATCCGCTTATGAGTGAAGCAAGACCTATATATATAGCTTCATCACTTGTTATATCACTTACAGCAGGATCTGTCATGTAAGCTTTTGCATTCATATAATACACAAGCGTAAGAAGCACAAATCCCGTCAGCCATGTAAAGTATGCTTCGTATTTAAACCAATGCAAGGTCTTCGGAAGTTTCTTAGGAGCAGATTTATATTTTTCGAGATAATAAAATCCACCACCATGAATTGCCCAGAGATTTCCTGCCAACTCATCACGCAGATTTTCCGTTCTGTTCAAACTGTTCTCCAGGAAAATAAAATAAAAAGAAGCACCAATCCATGCAATGCCTAAAACCACATGAGCCCAACGAATAAGAAGCGTTAACCACTCTATCAGGTGTGATTCCCATGTCAGTTTTCCGGCAACAAATGTGCATACCAAAGCAGTAAGCAGAATTGCGGAAATTATATATAAAGATCTGGACAGCGTCGACAACTCAAATACTTCATCATCAACAGTTGCAATTCTCTTAGATGCTTTCTTAATAAAATATCCTGCCGCTGCTGTAATTATTATAAGCAGGATAATTATTATATTCATTTCAGAAAACATATATTTCAGTGGTGGCTAATAAGTAGAAAGATGAATATTTTCATTTTCAAATCGGCAAATTTTCAAATTTTCAAATTGACCTTTCTTCTGCCCAGCAATATTCTGTAAAATGATCTGCTTCTGATTTCATCCAGTGTCAATCCTGTTGCAAGAACTTCTTCTTCTGTTACAGCTCCACAGTTCATTGCTTTCAAAAAATAATTTAATAATCCCTGTCCTGTTGCGGCATCATCAAATACATCACCTGTCAATGTTGCCTGTGCTGTTTTCTCCACGAAATTTTTCAATCGCAATACCGCATCATCATAACTCTCTAAAAAGAAAACATACGTTGCAGCATAACGCATTGGTAGTTGTGCAGGATTCAAATCCCACCCTTGATAAAAACCATTGATGAGTGAATGCATGGTATGATCATATCCTGTTTTCCATGCTTTATGAACTACCTCTTTATTTTCTTTAAGTTGTTGTGAAGTTAAATTTTCTCCTCTGTGCGGACCAACAGGCATCACATTCGTTGCACCATCAGAAAGCATAATTCCTGTTCCACCTAAAGCTACACGCGTCATGTGATGTGCAAAATCACAAACAGGATGTGCCATTGTTTGGTAACGTGCAGTGATGTTACATGATGCTGTATAATCATACGTTCCAAAATGTGCTGCAATACATCTTCCTTTTCCTGCTTTGATTAATGCAAGCAACGGATTTTTTCCTTCACTATCCATTACAGCCTGCGTTGCTTCTACCATCATTTCCATTTTCAGTGTACCTGATGTTAATTGAAATTGTTCTTCAATAATTTCAAAAAAACTTACCAGTGTTTCTATCTGTTGAGGAATAGTTACTTTAGGTAACATTACTACAAAATTATCCGGAAGTTTTCCATTCGTTTTTTCTAACAGTGTAGTAAGAAAAATATCCAGCGTGCGAACACCTCTGTATTTTAAATCTTCTGTAAATGGTTTGATGCGGATGCCGATGAAAGGAGAAATTGTTTTTTCTTCCATTCCTTTTGCAAGTTCAGTAGCAGCAGTAACAGCAGTCTGATCCTCTTCTTCATCCAGACGATTACCAAATCCATCTTCAAAGTCAATACGGAAATCTTCAACAGCTTCTGTCTCCAGTTTACTGATGATCTTATTATATACAGCCCATGATAACCAGGAAGGATGTTTACGTGCTTCTGCCTGAGGAAGTGATGACAGGTGTTTTTCCAGAGTTATTACTTCTGATGAAGTTGCAGGCAATGACTGATAACCGGATATATATAATATTCTTCCAAGCTCAGCAAAATCTGCAACATTGGCATGAAAACTTTTCAATGCAACCTTTCCCATGCGTTGTGTACTGTCACTCTTAAAGAGATTCGCTCCTCCATAAACCGTATGCACAGGCTGACGATCAGGTAAATCTCCAGGATATATTTTCTGAAATGCTACATTGGCTTTTTTCAGTTCATTTAATAATGTTTCTTTCTTGGATTCAGGAATGCTTAATTTCATAATCTACGAATACGAATTGGTACGAATATACGAATGATGTTTTCTTGCAATAGTTAATTTACTGGCCGATATTGTTTATTAACTTCCACGATAAGTTGAATAACCATACGGACTGATCAGCAATGGTACATGATAGTGTGAATCTTCGCTGATGTAAAATTCAATTATTACCTGTGGATAAAATGATATTTCTTCTTTCGAAAGAAAGTAAGCTCCTGTTTCAAAAGTAAGACGATACGAACCTTTGCCTTGTATTATTCCTGCCGGCAATTCTGACATTCTTCCGTCATCATCTGTTACTCCATAAGCAAGTTTTTCCCAGGTGGTTTCTCCTCTGCGTTCCAGTAAAATGGAAACTTTTGAAGCAGGTTTTCCTATTGATGTATCTAATACATGTGTTGTTAATCTCATACAAATAATTTTTCTATACGAAGATGAATAATTTTATGTTGTTCTTCTGCAGCAATCCTTATTTCTCTTTCAGGATTATTTTCCATTCTCTCTTTTAATGCACTCAACATTTCACCTGCTGATTTTCCTGTTGCGCAAATGATAAATATATATCCATATTTTTTCTGATACTTCTCATTCATCCGCTGTAATTCCATCAGTACATCATCAGTCGCTTCTTTAACTCCTGCCTGTTCACTTGTAGTAAAGTTTAATGTGGATGCAAATTTTTCTTTCAGCGATTTTAAATCACCGATTACCGGATGATGCGTAAATGCTTCCTTCCAGTCTGTTTCTTTTGTTGCTTTCCACACTTCATCGGCACAAATCTGCATTTCTTCAACAGAATAAAACGGCATCATCTCTAACATCGATTCTGTCCATGTTGTACTTCCGCAACAATTAAATAACTGCTGCTTTGCCTTTGTTTTTTCCTGCTGATTAAATTGTTGAATGTTCATTTTACGATTGTTCCTTTTAAACGCATCCTGCTTATTCCTCCATCAGGAAATATAGAAAGACGTACATGTGTAAATGTATTTTTACTGATGATCTCCTTTTCAAAATAATGTTCGTGATCAGCCTGCAGTTTTGATTGTGCTATAATAGTTTCCCACTGTACATTATCAGGCAATTTTGTTTCTTCTTTTAAATCAATCGAACATCCTTCTAAAATAAAACTGTCAGGATAATTTCCTTTGAAATGACAGGTATCAATTAATGCCTGATTTATTATTCCTTTATGTGCAAGACGAACAATTACCCAATCGCGATTTCCGGGAGTGCGGTTTCTTTTGGTCTCCCATCCATCACCCATGTTAATGCCACGTCCGGGCATAATTAAATTATCCATATGACTAAAAAACATGTCGTTGCACAGAACAGATTTTGCTCCGTTAACAACTGCAGCAAGATCCATATTTTCTGTTGATGAAACTGTTGACCAATCGCGGAACACCTCACCATAAACTTTTAATCGTGCAACACCACCATCAGGATATATATGAAGTTTTAAATGCGTATATATATTATGATCACTGATCTCATAAAAATTCTGACTGCCTGGCTGTAATGGTGACTTAGGAAGAATTTCCTTCCACGCCACTTTTTCATCATAAAAATTACCATCAACATTACATGCTTCAATGGATGCATGTGGAGGATGATTACCAAGAAAAAAATTGGTATCAATATCAACTCCATATATTTTACCTGATGTAGCTAATTGAATAATGCACCAGTCATGACCTGGTGTTCTCTTCCTGCGGGATTCCCATCCATCCATCCACTTGCCACGATCTGTATATTTATCAGCAATAAAAATTCCTCTTCCCGACTTCAGCAGATTTTCCTTCTCTGCAAAAAAATCATCGCTGCAGGAAAGTGTTTTTCCTCCAAGTCGCTCTGCAGCAAGATCTGTAAGTTTTGTAAAAAGCGGTTCTGATTGTACAGTCATAATTACTGATTTCTATTATATATATCAGGTTGATAAAAGTATTTTTCCTTTGTTTAATTCAACCACATTACCATTATCATATACCTTCGTTCCATTCACATAAGTTTGTTTTACTACACCGAAAAGATTACAACCAATGTAAGGTGTAAGTTTATGTTTATGTAAAATCGAATTTCCTTTCACAGTAAATTTTTCCTCGGGATTCCAGATTACAATATCAGCATCGAATCCTTTTTGAATTGAACCCTTATTATTCAGATTAAGGAATGCAGCAGGTCGTTCGCATAACCATCGCATTAAGTGTCGTGTTGTAAATCCATGTTCTTTAGCGGCTGTCCATGCAACAGGAAGTGCAAACTGCAGCCCTGCAATTCCACCCCAGGCTTTTTCAAAATTTCCTGATGTTGTTTCTTTCAATGCAGGTGGTGCAGGAGAATGATCTGTTGCAAGAAAATCAATAGTTCCCGTCCTCAATCCTTCCAACAACAATTCACGATTTGCTGCACTTCTTATTGGTGGAGCACATTTATATTCTGTATGACCATCCCGAATTTCTTCCGCAGTGAAATATATATAATGCTGTGCTGTTTCAACAGTTAAGGGAAGTTCTTCGCTTTTTGCATCCTCAATTATAGACAATGCTTTTGCTGATGAAAGATGCACAACGTGTGTACGTGCTTTTTTCTCACGACAGAGATCAATAAGCATGCTGATAGCTTTCAGTTCCCATTCATCAGGACGTGATTGCAGATATGCCTGGTAACTCTGTGGATTTTCTTTTAATTGGGAAGAAGAAAAATTATCATCCAGTTCGCAATGTGCAAGTAACGGTTTATTATATTTTTTCAAAACATCCATTGCATGCAGCAACTCGCGCAAACCGGATTTTGGAAAATCATCAATACCTGAATGCGTGAGAAAAGCCTTTAATCCGAATGCTCCATCAGTAAGTAATGCATCCTGTTGTTTTTCATTTCCGGGAACTACACCACCCCAGAAACCGCAGTTTACATGCAACTGATTTTGTGCAGCCTTTATTTTTAATGCTAAATTTTTTGCTGATGTTGTGCATGGAGTTGAATTCAACGGCATATCAATAACAGTTGTAATTCCTCCCGCTGCTGCTGCTCTTGTTCCGGTATCAAAACCCTCCCAATCTTCACGACCAGGTTCATTGAGATGCACATGCGGATCAATAACTCCGGGCATCACAAGATGGTCTCCTGCATCTTCAACAATACCATCAGCACTGCTATCTACGTAAGGAAGAATATCTGCAATCACGCCATCTTTAATCAGAATAATTCCTTCCCGGATTCCTGCCGGAGTGAGAATATTTTTAGCTTTAATAATTGTATCGAATTGCATTTTTTCCTGATCATCAAAAGAAAGTATCTTTCACCATGTTTCAAAAGAAAATTTACTTTAGTGGCAATTCTTACCAACATCATGTATGAAAGAAAGTGCATTATGGTATTTCATTCAGGATCAGTTACTGCAACAACGTCCTGTTGTTTTTTTGTGTGTGCTGGAAAGTGTTGGAAGCAGTCCGGGTCGACAGGGTTTTAAAATGGCAGTAACAGAAAACGAATTGCATGGTTCCATTGGTGGTGGAATAATGGAACATAAATTTGTTGAACTTGCAAGAGATCTCATCCGGAAAAATAAAGAGGAAGCAATTGTAAAAAAGCAGGTGCATTTAAAGAACAGTTCATATCAATCAGGAATGATCTGTTCAGGAGAGCAAACAGTTGTTGTTTACAGAGTGCAGGAAAAGCCGGAAGATATTCTGGTTATTGCATCTGCTATTGAAAAAAATATTTCGGGAACACTGAGTCTTTCTCAAACAGGAATTTCATTCAGTACCAGTTCTAATGCTGATGAACATATTGCTTTTGAAAAGAAATCGGAAACGGAATGGAGTTATAAAGAGAAGACAGGTTTCCGGAATTTTTTATATATAATAGGTGGCGGACATGTATCACTTGCTTTTTCGAAACTGATGTATGGAATGGATTTTTATATACAGGTTTTTGATGATCGTCCGGAATTAAACACACTGATGAAAAATGAATGTGTGCATGAAAAACATATTGCAGATTATCATCGCATTGCAGAGTTTATTCCAGAAGGTAAAAATAGTTATGTGGTGATTATGACTTTCGGTTACAGAAGTGATACTGTTGTTTTGCACGAACTCATCCGTAAAAATTTCCGTTATCTGGGTTTGTTGGGAAGCAAAGCAAAAGTGAGCAAGATGATAGAAGAACTTCACCAGCAAAATTTTGAAGAAGAATATATAAAGAAACTGCATTCACCAATAGGAATACAGATTAAAAGTCAGACACCGGAAGAGATTGCGATCAGCATTGCAGCAGAAATTATCATGGAAAAAAATTCAATTTGAAAATTTGAAGATTTGCCGATTTGAAAATGAAATACTTTGTCTGGTTCCGGCATCTTCGCCGGATTTGTTTGAACCATTTAGCGCAAGCGTCCGCTTGAATCGAATTACATATTTGAAACGAAAATTCACCATTTAGCGCAAGCGTCCGCTTGTGTTTGAATTTTCCTATGTTTACAATAGTTTCTGTCTAACCAGAAACATTTTAGGCAAGCG
>JBDTVD010000186.1:0-7209 GCA_040007375.1 Bacteroidota bacterium
AAACTGATAGCTTGAAAAAATCAGGGTATTTGCATCCAATAGGGCCATTCGTACAGGATAACTATATATATTGCCATAATCCTTATCCCAAATTATATTTCCATTCGATCCAATTTTCAATAACCAAATGTCATTCCTATAAACCGAATCTCTTAAATTCTGCGTTTTATCATATCCTGAATCTGAATTTGATACTACAGATAAAAATAAAATCTCATTACTTTGCTTAGCCAGTCGAACTGAATTACCTTCAGCGTTTATAGCCTGAATGGTGTTATCCCATTCTTTATATATATTTTGTGCATTGGCAGTTGCAATGCACAAAATATAATATATAAACAGGCTTAGTAGTTTGCCTTTCATTACTGTTTCTGGAATTTAGTGTTTTGAACAGCTCCTGATACATCAGTGGTTTGCATGAAGTAAGTGCCCGTTTTAAGGGTAGGTACTATTTCATTGATGGTTTTTTCAATTTCAGAATTGGATCCTTTAAAACTCAAATGCTGTTTACCTAATACATCTGAAATGACAATGCCTTCCAATTCAGTTTCAGTTTGCAAATAAATACGATCAAATGCCGGGTTAGGATAAACCTTTATAATAGAAGCATTAGTTAGTTCTTTTCGTAAAGGATACGCATTTCCCGCTGCTGTTTTATACCATAAATCTTTATTATTAAAATCGAAATAGAAGTATAAAAAAGATTCTGCACTATAACAGGACACAGTAGTTGGAAATACTGTTGCCAGTCCATTGTCGTTCACCTGTAAGTCATCCTGACCTGGTGTAATGTTATCATCAAATTCAAAGGCAACATCATCAAAAGTGGCTGGATGAGCTAGTCCGTCTAATCCCAGTTGGCCTGAACTCAAATTATATACTAAATTTAATCCAACATCTAAATTCCAGGCTACCGTGGAAACCGGCCCTTCAGGTAACGTCGCTGCTGTGGGTTCTGTATTGAAATAGGTATAAGTAGCCTGGTTTAATACAGTAATTGTACTTGTGGAACTGAAAGCGGTTACAGGATACATGCTGATATATTGATTGGGGAAACAATCACTCATAAAAGCAATGGCTGCATGTGCATCAACATTATTAGTTTCTGCGATTAGTCCGTCACTTACTGAAATAGATGGGTGATGCATTTCATCACAGGGATCTGTAATTTCTGAGGTAATTTCTCCTGGCGAAACGGACCATGTAGTTCCTTGAAACAAACCATCCATTCTGATGCTTGCAGATTTAATTTCATTTTGCAGGCCGTTGTCAGAATTAAATACCAGATAAATCATGGCAGATAGTGGTTCCGTTCTGTACCAGGTGACATCTGCATCCGGCTCCCAGATATCCGGTGGGCCTGAAAAATAAGTAGGGTTCAATTCAATATCTCCCCAAGTTCCAATTTGTAAAGCTCCTGATGATCCAATATCAATGTAGCCTGTTAATTGTTCAATATGATTGGTTATTGAAGCATCATCGCAGACAATAATAAAGTTTCCAAAATTATCTCCTGCAACATTGATTACATTTAATGATGCAAAGGATCCAAAGTTTCCGGAATAGGCGGGTGTTGATGGAAAGCTGGAACCTCCCCATAAATAAGCTTCATAATAAGCCCCGCTAATATTGTCGTCGTATACGGCAATAGCGTATATATATGTACCATCATGTATACTTACCAGGGCAATTTCAGGATGAGAAACACCACTATTGTCATAAGCCTGAATGGAGGCAACAGTACCCATATAATCATAAGTCCAGCCTTCATCCGCTCCATCCCAGGCAAACACTTTTAAATTTTCTGATCCACTATTAAACTCAAGGCCATCGCAACTTAAATGTGTTGCGGAGTTAATGCCATTAGCGACTAATGCAGAAGAAATGGTTGGAGCTTCCACACCTTGGGCTGACAAATTTTTAATGGAAGAGATAGTTAGCAGGCTTAGTATTAAAATACTAAATAAAGTTAAACTTAAGACCGGCGGGGGGGGGGTAGGGTTTTTCATTTGATTGAAGGTTTAGAAGTTAAAAAAATATAGAACATTTATAAATAGAACTAGAAAATGCCAGAAACAATTTTACTTGCGTACTTTAGTAGGGGTGAATACTAAATCTAACAAATCAAATGTAATTGTTTATTTTGATTTTCCAAAAATAATTTATCTTCCGGCGGATTTTTACATTAGAAAAATTGATTCTGCATTTTGCAGTGCTTTCCGCACGCCATTTCTATTGATGTTCTTATTTTGCAGGCGTCGACATCAATAATTCCTTATCATATTCCAGCGTCCTCTCCGGAATCAGTTCGAATCAATTATTAATTGAAAAGTCAGGAACTTGTTTCCTGACAATAGCACTTGAGGTGTACCATGAAGCAGCAGCACCAATTGCAAATACCGTAATGAATACATAAATAAAATCAGGAAGCTGCATCAATACAGGATAAGCATCAATTAAAAAATTTTCTGAGTTTTCCAGTTTAATGATTCCGAAATGTTGTTGTACGAAACAAACCAGTGCACCTAAAGCTAATCCTGCTACTGCACCGGATAATGAAATGAGTAATCCTTCGAGGAGGAAAATTCTTTGTATCAGTGAAAGATCTGCACCCATACTTAACAGTAATGCAATATCTTTTTTCTTTTCAATAATGAGCATTGTTAATGTGCCGATGATGTTGAAGGTTGCAATCAGTAATATAAATCCTAAAATCATAAACACCGCCAATTTTTCTGAGCGTAGTATTTTATATAGAAAATCGTGCTGCTGATAACGGTCTTTTATATCATAACGGTTTCCTGTAATAATTTTTATCTGATCAACAACCTGTTCCGCATCAGCTCCGTCTTTTAAAGCAATTTCAAGTGAAGAAATATTTTTTTCACGTCCTATTATTTCCCGTGCCCATCGTAATGGAACCAATACATACTTGCTATCAAAATCCTGTTGTATGCCGAATACTGATGATGCGAAAATGTTTCTGCCGTTAAATGCTTCTGATGGATCAAGTGCTGCCTGGTAATTTATATCGTGACGTGGAATATATACACCAATTGGATGCAATGGATCATCCAGGTGTAAAGCAAGACTGTATGCAATCTGTCCACCCACAATTGCGAAGTTGGTATCACCCTGTTGCAATACAGCATGTCCATCCAGAATTTTATCATTGATAGAAACGCTATTCAGAAAGCCATCACTCACTCCTTTAATAGTTGCTATATATTGTTTGTCGCGATAACGCAGCAGTGCATGTTCTTCCAGTGATTCATTTACTGATTTCACTCCGGGAATAGAACGAATCTTTTCAATACCTGCACTATCAGGATCAAATGTTTTACTATATATAGCAGTAATCTTAATATCAGGATCAAAAGAATTGTAGAGTGATAAAACAAGATTACCGAAACCATTAAAAACGCTGAGAACAATTATCAATCCCATCGTACCCACCATCACACCAACCAAAGAAACCATGCTGATGATATTAATTGCCTGATGCGATTTCTTCGCAATTAAATATCGACGGGCAATTTGAAAAGCTAATTTCATTATTAATGCAGAATGCAGAATTCAGAATGCAGAATTGCTTTAGTCTTGATACTTGATACTTGTGTCTTGATACTTACTTCCATGCTTTAACAATTAATCCTGTTCCTGTTGGATGTTTCATCATAGTATCCATCCAGTTCAACACAAAAGAAATAGGATATGCTATTATATAATAAAACGGAAGTATGATAAAAAACAATTTACTCATACCTAACATCAGGATCGGATACTTCATTGAAAGTCTCCAGGAGATTTTTCCCGGAGTTCCATACTGATAACGTGCTTCTGCTTTTGAAAATCCTGCTGACTTTAATTTATCTTCAATCTCTTTAATATTATATCCATCACGCACATGCTCTTCAATAAAAGAAGCCTGTTCATCACCATGCACATCAGAACCACCCTGATCACTGGGAGTAGAAATCAACAGCATTCCACCGGGTTTTAAGGAAGCCACAAAATTGCGGAACACCTGCACATCTTCCAGTATGTGTTCCATCACATCCACTGAAATCACCAGATCATACTTTGCATCTGCTTTATATATAGTGAGATCATCAACAACAAACTTCACTCTGTCATTTCTGCCAATTGCTTTGAAGAACTGATTACAATCTGCAACCTGTTCCTCTTTAACATCAACAGCTAAAATTTTACATTGCGGAAGTTTACTGCTCAACCAGAAAGAATGTTGTCCGTAACCTGCACCTGCATCAAGTATCTCTGCTTTGGCAGGAGCATTTTTCAGCCATACACGCAACTCTTTATGTACATGCCATGCACGAAGCAACAACAGATCGAGAAGATTATAAAAAATTTTTCTTAGGAAAGGAGTTTTATTAAATACGTTACCAAGGCTTCTTTTTATCGGATCGTACTGCATAATGATTGAAACTGTTTGTAGTAGTGCTGTAAAGTGACAGCAGTTTTGTGGTTGATATTATTTTGCTTCACCTTCTTCTTCTGAAGGTGGAATCTGAATATTCTTAAATACATTTTCCATCTTCTCCACATAATCCAGGGAGTCATCAAGAAAAAATTCAAGAGTTGGAATAATACGCGCCTGGTTTCTGATCCTGCTTCCCAGACTCTTCCGGATTTCTGATGTATGTATCTGCAGCGATTTAATCACTGCTTCCGGTTTTGGTGATTTGAACACGCTTATACGCACACGTGCTTTCGACAGATCAGTAGTTACCGTTACGCCCGTGATGGTAACAAAATGGTTTCCATACCAGTTCTTTCCTTCCAGAGTGAAAATCTCCCCCAATTCCTTCTGGATCAGTTTTCCGTATTTGAGTGTCCTCAGAGTGTCCATGCGCGCAAAGGTAATAGAATATTCAGCGTGAAGCAGTCGTTTTATGCGTTGATGAAATCAGTTTATCTTTGCCGCCGTGAAAAACTATTTCAGGCTTCTTGCCTATGTGAAGCCTTATAAAACGCAGGCCTCTTTAAGTGTGCTGTTTAACATCATCTCCGTTTTGTTTTCCCTGTTTTCGCTTACGATGATCGTTCCGTTTCTGAATGTATTGTTTGATCAGCAGCAACATTTCACGCAGCCTGCTGAACTGTCACTTTCAGTAAAGTCGTTGCTTGATAATTTCAATTATTATTTAAGTGAGTTTGTGAAGCGCGAAGGTCAGATGAAAGCATTGATGTTGATCTGCGTTTTTACAGTGGTTGTTTTCTTTCTGAAAAACCTCACACGTTATCTGGGTTTGTATTTTATTGCACCGGTGAGATTTGGTGTGGTGAAAGACATCCGTACTAATTTATATAATAAAGTGCTGGACCTTCCTATCGGTTATTTTACGGAGGAGCGGAAAGGAGATATTATTTCACGCATGACAAATGATGTGCATGAGATTGAGTGGAGTGTGATGAGTTCACTGGAAGCAAGTTTTCGTGAGCCGATTAATATTATTCTTTTTCTGCTGACGTTACTTACTATGAGTTTGCAGTTGACTCTTTTTGTTTTTGTGTTATTACCGATTGCAGGATTTATTATTGCGAGAATTGGAAAAGGTCTGCGGAAAAAATCCACACAACAGCAGGAGAAAATGGGACAGCTGTTAAGCAGCATTGAAGAAACACTTGGTGGTTTACGGATTATACATGCATTTACTGCAGAAGATTTTCAGAGAAAGAAATTTGCTGTATTAAATAAAGATCATAATAAACTGATGAACAGAATTGGTCGTCGTGGTGATCTTTCATCTCCAATGAGCGAGTTTTTAGGTGCTGCAGTGATGGCTGTTGTAATGTATTTTGGTGGTCAGTTAGTGTTATCTCCTGATCAGCAATTGGCACCATCTGAATTCATTGCATACATAGCTATTTTCAGTCAGATTATTGCTCCGGCAAAAGCATTTACAACTGCATATTATAATATTCAGAAAGGATTAGCATCGAAAGAACGGATTGATAAAATTCTGGATGCTGAAGTAGTTATTAAGGAGGCTGTAAATCCTGTTGCAATAAAAGAGTTCACGAAGAAAATAGAATATCGTGATCTTTCCTTTGCTTACAGAAAAGGAGAATCAGGTTATGTGCTGAAGAAAATTAATCTCACCATAGCAAAAGGTTCTACTGTTGCTTTGGTAGGACAATCAGGTTCCGGTAAAACAACAATGGCTGATCTGTTACCACGTTTTTATGATCCATCAGAAGGAGGAATATATATTGATGATATTAATATCAGGGATCTGAAGATTTTTGATCTCCGGAAATTAATGGGTGTTGTTAACCAAGAAAGTATTTTATTTAATGATACCGTGTTTAACAACATTGCATTCGGAATGAATGATGTGAGTAGTGATGAAGTTATTCAGGCAGCAAAAATTGCCAATGCTCATGATTTCATTATGGAAATGCCGGATCAGTATGATACAAATATTGGTGATCGTGGAGGTAAGCTGAGTGGAGGACAACGTCAGCGATTGAGCATTGCACGTGCTGTATTAAAAAACCCTCCGATTTTAATTCTTGATGAAGCAACTTCTGCATTAGATACAGAGTCGGAGCGTCTTGTTCAGGATGCACTTAATGCATTGATGAAAAACCGTACGTCCATTGTTATTGCACATCGTCTTTCCACTATACTTTCTGCTGATGAAATTATTGTATTGCAGAAAGGTGAAATTGTTGAAAGAGGTACACATGCTCAATTGCTGGAAACAGGCAAGTATTACAAGAAGTTATACGAGCTGCAGAATTTTGTTTAATTTGGTCATACTTTAATTCTAAACACATGGCATTGCTTACTTATTATGATGTGAAACAGTCACCTCCTGTCGACCAGGTAAATGTGGAAGAAAGAGTTTCGCGTTTTACAAAAAGAAGTATTAAAACAGATTCGAAAATGATGGCGTTGAAAATGGCGCTGAGCATGATGGATCTTACAACACTTGAAGCAAGAGATACTGCAGGAAAAGTTCGGCAATTGTGCATGAAAGCAATGCATCCTCACGATGCTGTTCCTGGATTACCAACAGTTGCTGCCATTTGTGTGTACCCGAATTTTGTAAGAGTTGCAAAAGAAGCATTGAAAGGAAGTGGAGTGAAAGTAGCAGCCGTTGCAACAGCATTTCCAAGTGGAATGTCAACAAGAAAAGTGAAGATTGAAGAAACAAAATTTGCAGTGAATGAAGGTGC
>JBDTVD010000187.1:0-7168 GCA_040007375.1 Bacteroidota bacterium
TCCGGTAAATCCATTTTCAGGATTTTATTTTTGCGATCTATCTTGAGAATAAAATCCGGTGTCGCAGGAATAAGTGCTTCCTTCTCTTTATATATAATGGACAGAACAGGATGTTGCGGCATTTCAAAAACATCGGTGATTGTTCCAATGTCACCTAATGTTTTATCGTGAATATTAAAACCAATTACTTCATGAAAATAAAAATCCTTTCCACCAGGTTCGGGAAGTTGTTCTGCAGGAAGATAAACTTTTTTCTTTATATATAAATCGGAAGTGTTGCGGTCATTAATTCCTTCCAGTTTAACAGTAGCCAGATTATCTTTAAAACGCAAAGCTGTAATTTTCATTTCCCTTGTTCCGCCTTCCGACTCCATTAATAATGATTTCAGGTTGCGGAAGTGTTTCGGATCTTCACTGGTGATATATATAACCAGCTCACCTTTTATTCCATGTGAACGGGTTACAGTTCCTAATTCAAAAAGAGAATCGTCAGTCATGTGTTTTGCAATCTGTTAATTGTCCGAAAATACCAATCGTTTGTAAACTGATCTTCTTATTAAAAAAAATGGCGGACTTAATAAGGTCCGCCATGTGTAATCAATCAAGGCAACTAATATTTATGCTTCTGCAGGAGCTTCTCCTTCAGCGGCAGGTGCAGTTTCTTCTGCAGGAGCGGCTTCTTCCACCTGAGGTTCAGCAGCCTTTAATGCTTCTGCTTCCTTAGCTTTCATAGCGGTAACTCTTGCTTCTTTAACTTTTGCTTCCTGGTCAAGGCGCGATTTCGCTGAATCGGTTTTAGAAGTAACAAGATTCTGACGCTTAGCATCAATTTTACCTTGTTTTTCCTGAATCCATTTGTCGAAATTGGCATCTGCCTGTTCCTGGGTGAGAGCGCCTTTGGCAACTCCTTTTGCGAGGTGTACTTTGTACATCACTCCTTTGTAGCTGAGAATAGCTCGGGCTGTGTCAGAAGGTTGTGCACCTTTGATCATCCAGTCCGCGGCTTTGTCGTGATTCAATTCAATGGTTGCAGGATTCGTGATAGGATTATACGAACCAATACGCTCAATGAAACGTCCATCTCTCGGAGCACGACCATCCGCCACCACAATATGGAAGAAAGGGCGACCCTTTTTTCCATGACGCTGTAATCTGATTTTTACGGGCATTTTTTTAGTTTTTTATGTTTACTCACCCCAAGTCTCCATTTGGGGGCTGCAAAGAAAGTAAAAAGTCCTGAAAATCAAAACTGTTTGATGAAAGTAATTCCAGGGTTAATTAGCCAATTCGAAAAATTAGCCAATTAGCCAATGGAAAAGGGTGACTAGGTGATTAAGTGAATCTAGTCTTGATACTTGATACTTGTGTCTTGATACTTATTTATCGCCTCACCCCACCCCTCTTCCCTGGAGAGGGAATTTGATAATGGATATCAGAATATTTATTGTACTATTTAATTTTTGTCTTGATACTTGTGTCTTGATACTTATGTCTTGATACTTGATACTTGTGTCTTGATACTTGATACTATTTTGTAAGCAATGCAACGTTTCCTGCAAATAACTTGTCAATTACCTGTTGTGTGGATGAAATTAACCTGATAAAAGAATGCCTGGCCGGAAACCGGAATGCCCAGCAGCAGCTGTATCAGAAACATGCTGCTAAAATGCTGGGTATATGCTATCGGTATGTCCAGAGTATAGAGGAAGCAGAGGATATTCTGCAGGATGGTTTTGTAAAAGTTTTTATTCATCTTAAAAAATTTAAAGGAGAAGGATCGCTTGAAGGGTGGATCAGGAAAGTGATGGTAAATACTGCATTGAATTATTTGAAAGCCAATCACCGGTTTACAGAAACTATTAAAGAAGATGAAGTGGATGATCACCCGGAATGGAGAGCTGACAGTGATTCGGAAACGAAAGAAATAATGGAAGAGATCAGATTGCTGCCAACAGGATTCCGTACTGTTTTTAATTTATATGCTATTGAAGGTTATTCACACAAAGAGATAGGAGAGTTGTTGAATATCAGTGAAGGTACTTCACGTTCGCAATATTCACGTGCGCGCAATGCGCTGATGAAAAAACTCACAGGAAAAATGAGCAGGGAGGAGAAGCGATGAAGGAAGGTTTTGAAAATTACATAAATGATAAAGCAGATGGTTTTAAAATGGAACCTGATGCAAAGTTGTGGGATGCCATTCAGAAAAAAATAAATGAGAAACGCAAACGTAGATTTATATTCTGGTGGTTTTTTGCTTGTGTTTTGATTACTGCTTCGGGACTGTTGCTGCTAAAACCAAATCCATCATCGCATAAAATCAATAAACATATTGAACAGAATGCTGTTGTACAGGAGAAGAGTGCTGATGAAAATAATTTATATATAAAGGAATTTGAGAATAGTAAAGTTAGTGTTGATGAAAGCGATGCAGCTTATTCAGACAAAACAAAAAGTCCGGTAAAGGCTGACAACAAAATAAAATCTACTACACGCATTAAAGAACAAATAGTTGCAGAGTCCCCTTCAGTGCCGGAAAAAACGGAAAAGGAAATAACTGCATTGCAAGATATATCAGAAGGTTTACCAGTTCAGTTACCGGTTAATATTACAGGTGAAGTAAAAGATACAACCAATATAAATGATACAGAAAAGGATTCTACTCATGTCAGTGAAAATGATTTGTTAGTTGTTGAAGAAAAAGACAGTACTACTTCAAATGTTGATTCATCAGAAAGGGATAAGGAAGAAAATACGGATTCCATCAAGCCTGGAAAATGGTCGGTTGGTATAAGTGTTTTTGGTGGAAATGGATTTAATGCATTCCATGAAAATACCAACAAAGGAAATATTGCTGCTTACCGTGAAAAAAATACGAATGGTGCGTTATCATTTTCTCCGGGAGCGTTTATATATTACCAATTATCAGAGAAACTGGAAATAGGAGCAGGAATCGAATATTTTTCTATAAAGGAAATCACAAAAAACAAACAGCCAATATATAAAAACGATACCATAGTTAATGCAACTTCCTCGGTTCCTTCGTATAATATCATAACCGTTCTTTCATCAGCTTTAGTTGATTCTACTAAAACATCATCAGCTGAAATTACCAACAGTTATCATTATCTTTCTTTTCCATTTTGTTTGAACTATAAGTTCCTCCAGTCAGGTAAATTTTCACTTGGCTTAAATGTAAAACTGGCTTATTCTATTTTGTTGATATCCGATCATTTTGAATATAATTATCTGGAGCCTGAATTCAGAAATTATAGTGGAACACATAAGGGAAATCTGAGATCAGGAGGCATCAGTGCAGGTCTTGGGATCAGTGCTGATTATAGGATTACACAAAAGACCGGAGTGTTTATTTCACCTGAGTTCAGAAAGAATTTCTATTCCCTTTATAATGGTGATTATATTTTCGATCAGAATTATTCTGCTGTCGGATTATCATTTGGAGTAAGATATTTTTTTAAATGATGCAACATATTTCTGTTTCCTGTTGTCTGTATATAAAACTACATCATGAAAAATTTATTAGCTGCAATCATCATCTTTTCCTTTTTTTCCTGTGAAAAAGATAATGGAAGTAACAATGACATTCCGGAACCTACAGTTGTAACACTTCCCAACCTGATAAATAACTCCGGATTTGAAATAAACGGAATAGCATCATTCTCAAACTGGAATTATACAAGTGGTCCGATTGGTATTGATACTTTTTCTACAGATGTTCCTGCAACTGGTGGAATGTATTCACTCCGTCTTGAACCATTATGGTTACCCGGGGAAGGAGCAGTGGAAACTTATATTACAGGATTAACAGGAAGTCATCAATATCAATTGAATTTTAAATCAAAATGCATAAACATAATCAATCAGCAAGCAACAGCATCAGTATATATAAAAGCAAATTTTGTTGCAGGAATACAGTCCTTAGGATTTGGCAACGCACAATGGTCATCCTATACAATCACAACATCACTATTGAGTTTAACTCCAACAGATACATTAGTAGTAAAATTATCAGCAGGCTCCACAGAAGTAGCCAACTGGCAGGTGTTGTTTGATAATGTAGAGTTGTATCAATTGCCCTGAGTCAATACTAATAAATAATCAGCTTTTTATAAGACGAATATTTATCCGTCTGAATTGAAACTATATATATACCAGGTGTTACATTTATTTCAGGAATAAGAGATGGTTCTTTTTTTTCTGTTGCACGGTAAATAACTTTGCCGCTAAAATCAAGAATTATTACTGTGAAAAAGGATCCTTTAAAATAATCATTCACTAATATATTAAATTTTCCATGAGTTGGATTAGGAAATATAGTAAAAATTGAATTGTTTTCTTTTGAAGAAACTTCTGAAACCATGCAAAGTAAACTATCAACAGGTCCGGGAATGCTTGCGGATGTATTATATAAAGTATTAAGTACAGAACAGCTATTCTCAATAATTGTTGCCGAGGAATCTGTGAAAGAAACAGTATCCACTGTAAAGCCTGTAGAAAAACTATTGCAGGAAGTACCATCAGAATTCATAAGAGTAAGTCCAATGCCATACATTGAGCTGAAGTTTTTCAATCCTCCTAATAACAATTGTCCGTTGGACAAAGCGCTAACTCCTCTGATTCTATCATAAACAACTTTCGACCAAATCAAATCACCCTGATTGTTAATTTTGAAAACAAAAGTGGAATCATCTGAAGAGGTAAACACTATATCATTTCCGGAAAAGGACATTTCGCCAATTGCATTATGAAATATAATTCCCGGATGATAATTTTTAGCCCATAATATGCTCCCTGTATTATTTAATGCCATAACTTGAAACGTATTATCAAAATTTACGTTCTGATGAATAAGAAATACCACGAAATTACCAAATGGATCTTCCTTTATTTGAGCAGGGAAACTGGAGAGCGCTTTATAATAAAAACTGGTCCATTGCACATTACCTGAAGAATCGGTCTTTGTAACAATCGTTTTACCTCCCCAGAGTATATGACCATATAATAAATAACCATTATCAGAAGTTTGAGTTATACCACTGAATATTTCATTGTCAGAATAATCGTAGCTTTTTGCCCATTGGACAGTTCCAGAAGAGTCTACTTTCGTTAACATAAAGTTGCCAGTAGTACCGGGTATTTGCTGAAGAATACCACCTAACAAAAAACCACCATCATCGGTAGAAATAATTCTATTGTATCCAAAAACTGTTTTATTTGGAAACCCATATGATCTACTCCATGAGAGATTTCCTGATTTATTAATTTTTGAAATCCAGATGATTGAATCATTAGAAGGAATATTTCCATTCATAGCATATATATATTCATGCCCATCCCATGTGACTCTTTCCAAAAAGCCATATCCGTTACCTGAATAGCTACTTGATAAGATATTTCCTGAATGATCTGTTCTGATCAATGAAAAGCTGCTGTTATAGGCGGGATACTGTCCAAAAATAATAAATCCACTATCTGTACTAAAAATACAATTAGATTCATTGGTGCATGGAAAGTATATTCTTGAAAATGTAGTTTGTGCACTTGATGAATATAAACTGCATATAAATAAAAGGAGACTGCATAACAGTCTCCTTTTATTATTTACTCCGAACTCCCAACTCATAGCTCCCAACTAAAATTATACATGTCCCTGTGCCATCATCGCTTCTGCAACTTTTACAAAGCCACCAATATTTGCACCTTTCACATAATTCACCGATCCATCTTTTTCTTTACCATATTTCAAACACGTTGCATGAATACTTTTCATAATGTTATGCAAACGTTCATCAACTTCTTTACGGCTCCATCCTAAACGTAATGAATTCTGACTCATCTCCAAACCTGAAACTGCAACACCACCTGCATTGGATGCTTTACCTGGAGCAAAAAGAATTTTATTCTTTAGAAAAACTTCCACAGCTTCAGGCGTGCATGGCATGTTAGCTCCTTCGGCAACACAGATGCATCCGTTTTTAACAAGCATTGCAGCGTCATCACCATTTAATTCATTTTGTGTTGCTGATGGAAATGCAGCATCACATTTTACTTCCCAGGGAGTTCTTCCTGCAATAAAATCACATTTGTATTTTGTTGCATACTCTTTAATCCTTCCACGTTTTACATTTTTCAATTCCATGATATACGCCAGCTTCTTTTCGTCGATGCCGTTTTTATCATATATATAACCATCACTGTCACTCATAGTCAATACAGTTCCTCCAAGTGCTAATACTTTTTCTACAGTATATTGTGCAACATTGCCTGAACCGCTGACAACAACTTTCTTTCCTTTCAATGATTTCTTACGTGACTGCATCATCTCTTCAGCAAAATAAACACAACCATAACCTGTTGCTTCCGGACGAATTAAACTTCCACCGAATGTTATTCCTTTACCTGTTAATACTCCTGTGAATTCATTACGCAGACGTTTATATTGTCCGAATAAAAATCCAACTTCACGACCACCAACACCAATATCTCCTGCAGGTACATCTGTATCAGCACCGATATGTTTACATAATTCTGTCATGAAACTCTGGCAGAAACGCATCACTTCATTATCTGATTTTCCTTTCGGATCAAAATCACTTCCACCTTTTCCACCACCCATAGGTAATGTGGTTAAACTGTTTTTAAATACCTGTTCAAATGCTAAAAATTTTAATATGCCGAGATAAACAGTTGGATGAAAACGAAGACCACCTTTGTATGGACCAATTGCACTGTTCATCTGAATACGAAATCCACGATTCACCTGGAATTCTCCTTTATCATCAATCCACGGAACACGAAACATAATTACTCTTTCCGGTTCTGCAATACGTTCCAGGATTTTTGCTGTTTTGTATTGAGGATAATCTTCTAAAAACGGAATTACAACTTCTGCAACTTCATGAACTGCCTGGTGAAATTCCGGCTCTCCCGGATTCTTCGCAATCACTTTTTTCATGAACACTTCAAGTGCTGCATCACCTTTTGATAATGCACCATTGGTTTTTGGTTTCGATATAGTTTTTGTAGCCATGAGGGAGGAAATTATAAATTATAAATTAGGAATTATAAATTATAAATTAGGAATTATAAATTAAGTATCTAGTATCTGGTATCTGGTAGTAAGTATGTATTAATTATTTCAAATATT
>JBDTVD010000188.1:0-7108 GCA_040007375.1 Bacteroidota bacterium
CCATGTTCAAAACTTAACTGTTAACAACTCACAACCTTAATGATTCCCCTCTACTTTTAGGAACAGTGCGCAAGGTGGTTTCTTACCTTCGCGAACTTCGCCAGAGTCATCTATGAAAATAACCTATTACGGACATTCCTGTTTCAGTGTATCAGTGAACGGGAAAAATCTATTATTTGATCCCTTTATTTCGGGTAATCCACTTGCAGCTGCTATTGATGTAAATTCAATTGCTGCTGATTACATTCTTGTTTCACACGGACATGGAGATCATGTTGGTGACACTGTTTCCATTGCAAAACGTACAGGAGCTAAAGTAATATGTGCCTGGGAAATCGGCGATTGGCTGGAGAAGAAAGGTATTACCAATATCCACAGAATGAACATCGGTGGCAAATGGAAATTCGATTTCGGTAATGTGAAGTGTGTTGTTGCCATTCATTCAGGTGCATTACCTGATGGAACTTATGGAGGCAATCCAATGGGATTTATAATTGAATCCACTCAGGGTAATTTTTATTATTCGGGAGATACTGCATTAACGTATGATATGAAACTCATTGGTGAATACAGGAAAGTGGATTTTGCATTTCTCTGCATTGGAGATAATGTAACGATGAGCGTTGACAATGCAATAATTGCTGCAGATTTTATCAGTTGTGAATTGATAATCGGTATGCATTACGATACCTTTGAGTATATTAAAATTAATAAAGAAGAAGCCATAGAAAAGTTCAGTCGAAACGGCAAAGAGCTGCAGTTGATTCCTATCGGCAATACTATTGAGTTATAAAAACAGTTTAATCCTGCAAAAGGAACCATGGCAAAAATCATAGCAATAGCAAATCAAAAAGGCGGCGTTGGAAAAACCACTACAGCCATAAACCTGGCAGCCAGTCTGGCCGTACTTGAATATAAAACACTACTTGTTGATGCAGATCCTCAAGCTAATGCTACTTCCGGAGTTGGTTTCGATCCGCGCACGGTGAAGACGAGCATTTACGAATGCATCATTAATGAAGTATCACCACGTGATATTATTCTGGAAACAAAAACACCAAATCTTTATCTGTTACCTTCTCACATTGACCTGGTAGGTGCAGAAATTGAAATGATTCAGCTTCCGAACAGAGAGAAGATGATGAAACTGGTGTTGGAATCAATACAGGATGAATTTGATTTTATAATTATTGATTGTTCTCCTTCTCTTGGATTAATTACCATCAATGCATTAACTGCTGCCAACTCCGTTGTTATTCCTGTGCAGTGCGAATATTTTGCATTGGAAGGATTAGGGAAATTATTGAACACGATCAAAATTGTTCAGGGACGATTGAATACGGATCTGGAGATTGAAGGTATTCTGCTTACGATGTATGATACACGTTTGCGGTTGAGTAACCAGGTTGTGGAAGAAGTAAAAACACATTTCCAGGATATGGTTTTTGATACAATCATTCAACGCAACACTAAATTAGGTGAAGCACCAAGCTTTGGTGAAACAATTATTATGCATGATGCTACCAGTAAAGGTGCAGTGAATTATCTGAATATGGCGCGTGAAATTCTGCAGAAATATAACATGACTAAGATGCCTGCAGAAGATAAAGTACTCACTGAAAAAGTGCTTGACAAACTTCGTGTAAGCGAAAATTAATTTTCAAAAAAGTACTAGCTACTAACTACTGGCTACTAATTACTAAATTATGAACATGACTACTAAGAGAAGCGCTTTAGGCAGAGGACTAAGTGCATTACTTGATAATGATTCTTCAGGAACAGATAATCCTATTGCACCATCAGTACTTACCGGAAGCATATCTGCTATTCTACTTTCACATATTGAAACCAATCCATTTCAGCCACGTGTTGAATTTGATGAAGCAGCATTGAAAGAATTATCAGAATCAATCCGTCAGCAGGGAATTATACAACCCATCACTGTGCGTAAAATGGGTGCTGACCGTTACCAGATCATTAGTGGTGAACGCCGTTACCGTGCATCAAAGCTTGCAGGATTTGAAACCATTCCGGCTTATGTACGCATTGCTAATGATCAGAACATGCTGGAGATGGCACTCGTTGAAAATATACAGCGTGAAAATCTGAATGCGCTGGAAGTTGCAATAAGCTATCAGCGTCTTTTAGAAGAATGTCATATTTCACAGGAAGAACTGGCGAATAAAGTTGGAAAGGATCGTACAACGGTTACCAATTATTTACGTCTGTTAAAACTGCCACCACAAATACAGTTTGCTATTCGTGATAACAGAATTACAATGGGTCATGCACGTGCTATTATTGCTGTGAATGATGTGGCTATGCAGCTCAAAATTTTTAATGATATTATCTCCCAGGATTTATCGGTTCGTAAAGTGGAAGAACTGGTTCGTGAACATGCTCCTAAAAAATCTGCTGCATCGAAATCATCGTCTGCAACAGAAATAGAAATAAAGAAACTTCAGGATCGTTTATCACAAAGGTTTGAAACTAAAACGGAAATTAAACATCGCACCAATGGCAGCGGACAGGTTGTTTTCTCCTATTTTTCAAAAGATGATCTTAACCGTTTACTGGAGTTACTTGATATCGACTGATCAATGAGTGTACGGCTGCTCACTGTCGTTTTATATTTTCTTTTCCTGAATACTGCTGTTGCGCAAACTGATAGTGTGCAGGTTGGTGCTGTACCTGTTAATCCTTTAACACCTGACAGTCTGAAGGAAAAATCTGCTGAAGCATCAAAACAAACTTTACCTGTTGACAGTGCTCATCTTCATTCACCCAAAAAAGCTACTATATATTCTGTTATACTTCCTGGTCTTGGTCAGGCATACAATAAAAAGTACTGGAAGATTCCGATTATATATGCAGGCTTAGGTGCTTCAGGATATTTTTTCTTCTATAATAATAAAGAATATCAGCGAACACGAAAAGCATTGGTAAACCGTCTTGATACAGATTCATCAACAACAGATACCGATTTCATTGATCCGCGTTACACCAATGAATTTCTGCAGGACAGAAAAAATTATTTCCGACGCAACAGAGATCTCTCTGCTATAATTGGTCTTTTAGTTTATGTTGCAAATATTATTGATGCTGATGTAGATGCTCATCTCACCTACTTTAATGTTGACAATAATCTCAGTCTTCAGGTTATGCCTTTGCAACCCGGTGTAACTTCACTCTGTTTAAGCTATCGTTTCTGAAATGAAAACTACTTCACTTCAAATTGCATTAATGGGCTATGGCAAGATGGGAAAAGAGATTGAAACCATTGCTTTAGAGAGAGGACATACCATTGCATTAAAAATCAACAGTAGTAATTCAACAAGCATATCTAAAGAAGAGCTGAAGAAGTGTGATGTAGTAATTGAATTCAGTCGTCCTGTTTCAGTACTGGCTAATATTAATAAGTGTTTTGAAGCAAATGTTCCGGTTGTTGTTGGTACCACTGGTTGGTATGATGAACTGAACACTGTTAAAGCAAAATGTAATCAATTAAAAGGAGCCTTACTTTATGCAAGTAACTTCAGTATTGGTGTTAACATTTTATTTGAAATGAATGACAGACTTGCTGCGTTGATGAACAACCGTACTGAATATGATGTAGTAATTGATGAAGTACATCACATACATAAACTGGATAAGCCAAGTGGAACGGGCATTACACTGGCAGAAGGGATTATAGACAATCTGGAAAGAAAGAAGAAGTGGATTACAGAAGAGAAAACACCTTCTGCCGGAGATCTGATTATTCATTCATACAGAGAATCGGAAGTAGTAGGAAAGCATACAGTGCGATACACTTCTGCAATAGATGAAATTGAAATCATGCACAATGCCTTCAGCAGAAAAGGATTTGCACAAGGAGCTGTTCTTGCAGCAGAGTTTATTACTGGAAAGAAAGGAGTGTTTACTATGAGTGATGTTTTGAAATGAATTAGCCAATTTGATGATTAGCCAATTAGCTAATGAAAATTTCAAGCAGGAAACGAAGTTCATTTCGCGGTGTCAGGTGTTTCCACCTGACACAACTACTAATAAAAGTTCGTTGATCACGACTTTACTCCGAACTCCGAACTAATTACTCCGAACTAAATGATATTAATCTCAAATTATTAATTTCGAACCGCATAAAAATTGAATCAATGAATTGGAAATTCTGGAAAAGCGACGGACGTAAGAGCAAAACCCGTGAATGGGTAGATGCTATCGTATTTGCCGTAATCGCTGCAACTATTATACGTACCTTCTTCTTTGAAGCATTTACAATTCCTACTCCATCGATGGAGAAAACACTGATGGTTGGTGATTTTCTTTTCGTGAGTAAACTGCATTATGGTGCCCGAACTCCGATGACACCGTTAAGCGTTCCATTCACTCACCAGGAATTACCCATTTTCGGTGGCAAGTCATACAGTGAAGCATTAAAACTTCCTTACTATCGACTACCAGGATTCAGCTCAGTGAAGAATAATGATATTGTCGTCTTTAATTATCCAATGGAGGACGAACGTCCGGTTGATAAACAAACACATTATATAAAACGATGCATTGGAATTGGTGGTGATACTATTCACATCATCGATCGTACTGTATATATTAACGGAAAGCTGGCTATGCTTCCGAAGAATAGTCAATATATATATGATATACAGACTGACGGTAGCAACATTAATGAGCGCACACTGCAGAAGATGGATGTTACTGATGGTGGTCGTGTTTCTATGGAAGGACAATATCGCTTTTGCCTCACACAACCAAATGCCAAAGCCATCAAGGAAATGTCAATTGTAAAATATATGCAGGTGATGAATCAAACTGCCGGACAGGCGGATCCTATGATATTTCCTCAGGATCCTAACATTCCCTGGAACGTTGATAATTTCGGTCCTTTATATATACCGAAAGAAGGAGCAACAATCACACTCACCAAACAGAACATCAGCATGTACCGTCGTGTTATTGGAGTTTATGAAGGCAATACATTGTTGGAAAAAGATGGTAAAATCTTTATCAATGGAAAGGAAACCAATACCTACACTTTTAAAATGAATTACTATTTTATGATGGGTGACAACAGGCATAATTCTGCTGACTCACGATTCTGGGGTTTTGTTCCGGAAGATCATGTGGTAGGTAAAGCAGTATTTATATGGATGAGTTGGGATTCCAATGGAAGCTTCCTGAGTAAAATCAGGTGGAACCGATTGTTCAATATTATTCACTGGAATAACGACTGAGAATAATTGCTCTCATTTTGCAATGAATACTGGTCTTTCTTCTGATGCCGGAAATTTTCCTTCCTGTTATTTACCTTCTGTGGAATACTTCATACAACTTCATAAGTTCGGAGAAGTAGTAATAGATACAAATGAACAGTATCGGAAACAAACTGTTCGCAACCGATGTTTCATTCTTTCGCCAAATGGAATTCAATGTCTTTCTGTTCCTGTAATTTATCATTCTTCAGAGAGGCAAACAACCCGTCAAATAAAAATCAGTTATGTTGAACCCTGGCAGAAAATTCACTGTAGAGCAATAAAATCTGCTTATGGGAGATCTGCTTATTTTGAATTTTATAGTGATGAACTGGAAGCATTTTATTTGAGGCAATATGAATATCTGCATGAATTAAACAGCGCACTACTCCTCTTCCTGCTAAAAAAAATGAAAAGTCCCGTTAGTGTTAATGAATCAGTAATTGCTGATGAAAAGGAGAATTTCACTTTACTTGCCAATGCGAAGAATAATTCAATGGTGACTGATATTTCCTGCAAATCGTACAACCAGGTCTTTCAAAGTAAATTTGGTTTCACTGAAAATCTGAGTGCTCTTGATTTGCTTTTTAATACGGGCAACCGAGCTGTAGAATATCTTAAATAAAATACAGATGGCTATGCGAAGGATGATTTTTTATGATTAAAAATGTCAAACTTTATTATTCACTTTTTCACTCAAATAAAATTGCACCTAATCACTTAATCACCTGGTCATTTAGTCACTTAGGAAGGATTTAATTAGCTTTGCCTGTTGATTCAGGTGTTACAATCTGATAACTCAAATTCCAAAGATTTATAACAACATATAGAATTTAGAATTTCACTACTATGTCAATATCAAAAATTAAAGAACTTCTGGGCGCACAGGCTGATAGTCTGCTGGGTCATCAATGTAAAACAGTAAGTAAAGATCTGCTGCATCTTCCGGGTAACGATTTTGTGGATCGTCTTTTTATTCCTACAAACAGAAACAATAATGTACTTCGTAATCTGCAGTCAATATATAATCATGGTCGTTTAGGCGGAACAGGATATTTATCCATCCTTCCAGTTGACCAGGGAATTGAACATTCTGCAGGAGCATCCTTCGCTCCTAATCCTGCTTTCTTTGATCCGGAAACAATTGTAAAACTGGCTATTGAAGGTGGATGTAATGCAGTTGCATCAACTTATGGCGTACTGGGTTCTATCTCCAGAAAATATGCTCATAAAATTCCTTTCATTGTAAAAATCAACCACAACGAATTTCTTAGTTATCCGAATAAATTTGATCAGATCATGTTCGGTACTATTGAAGATGCTTATAACATGGGAGCTGCCGCAGTAGGTGCAACTATTTACTTTGGTTCGCCTGAGTCAGCTCGTCAGATTGTGGAAGTTGCACAAGCATTTGCACATGCACATGAACTTGGATTAGCAACAGTACTGTGGTGTTATACACGTAACAATGCTTTCAAAAAAGATGGAATTGATTATCATACATCAGCTGATTTAACCGGACAGGCGAATCATCTTGGAGTAACTATACAGGCTGACATCATCAAGCAAAAACTTCCCACTAATAATGGAGGTTATACAGCTATCAACTTCGGAAAAACAAATCCTAAAGTATACAGTGAACTAACTACTGACCATCCGATAGATCTCTGTCGTTACCAGGTAATAAATTGTTACATGGGAAGAGCAGGATTAATCAACTCAGGTGGTGAATCAAAAGGAGCATCTGATATGGCTGAAGCAGTAACAACAGCCGTGATTAACAAACGTGCCGGAGGGCAGGGTTTAATCTCCGGACGTAAAGCATTTCAGAAACCATTTAA
>JBDTVD010000189.1:0-7067 GCA_040007375.1 Bacteroidota bacterium
TGTTCTTTTTTCTTTTAGTGAAGACTGGCATTGCTCAGCAGGGAACACTGGATCTTTCGTTTAATACGACAGGTGCTTTTCAGGCGCAGTTTTATGCTGATAATTATCACAATGTAAATAAAGTACTGGTTCAACCGGATGGAAAAATAATTGCCACAGGATTTTCTGAATTCGGTGGTGGAAGATACAGCACCACTTTCCGTTTGAAAGATGATGGAACACTGGATACGCAATTTGCAACCGGTGGTTATTCAACAGTTGGTGCAGCAAGCAGTGTCGACAGCAGAATGAATGCAATGGTATTACAACCTGATGGAAAAATTATTGTCGGAGGCAGAGCATGGCAATTTACAGATGACGAGTTTGCCATGATGCGTTATAATTCCAACGGAACATTTGATACAACTTTTGGAATTGGTGGTGGCGTTACTACTGATTTAAGCAGTGTTTCTTTCCAGGGAAGTGATGAAATAAATTGTCTGTTGTTACAGCCTGATGGAAAAATAATTGCCGGTGGTGGCAGAAGAACTGGTGCTGCTGCAGGTGAAATGGTAGTCGTTCGTTATCATGCTAATGGTACTGTTGATTCCACTTTCGGAACAAACGGAATGGTAACATTTCCTGCTGCAGGTGGTGTTGATAATATATATGCATCAGCATTGCAGGCAGATGGAAAAATTCTGCTGACAGGAACGTGTCAGACGTCTGCAAATATTTTTTTCGGACGCACGATACGCATTAATTCAAATGGAAGCATCGACAATGGATTTGGAAATAACGGAATGTTTGATGTCGCTTCAGGAGGAAGTTCGTGGGTGGAGATGTATGGCATGGCACTTCAGCCTGATGGAAAAATAGTGCTGGGAGCAAATACAAATGCATCTGCAAATAATGATCTGTTCTGTGTGCGGCTGGATACTTCAGGAATGCCTGACATGAGTTTCGGCAATGCGGGATTTGCCTATTCCAATTCAGCAGTGAGTGCTCTTGGTTACATCACACAATGTATTGTAATACAACCCGACGGAAAAATTCTATTCGGAGGTTTAACCGGTGCTTCCAATTCTTTACTTGTATTTCGTTTCAACAACAATGGTACACCTGATGCATCATATGGTACCAATGGTCTTGTTAATCTGAATGCAGGTATATTTAAAATTTCAATCAGCTCACTGGCACTTCAAACTGATGGAAACCTGATTGGTGGCGGAGGATCGCAACCATTATTTACAACAAATGGAAGTGATCTTGCAGTATTCCGTATGCACAATACTGTTGGAGCAGCAGGAGTTACTGAAAACTTTAACAGTGAAATCAGCATATATCCAAATCCTGTGGATAAACTATTGACAATACGTTTTCTTGTAAATGATGAAGCTAATTATGCTGCAACAATTCTGGATCTTGCAGGAAAAAAAGTGTCTGATTCTTATATAAATAATTTTCAGCAAACAATTGACGTAAGTAAACTTCAGAACGGAATTTATTTTGTTCAAATGAAGAGCAAAGATAAATCTATGACACAAAAAATAATTGTTCAACACTAAAAAATAATCAATTGAAAAAAAACTACATTATTACACCGCTCTTTGTATTATTCTTTTTTAGCTTTCATGCAAATTCACAAAACCTGGTATGGGCAAGGCAGATGGGTGGCACCGGCAATGGTATTGGAAATTCTCTATGCTTAGACGCTTCCGGAAATATATATACAACAGGATATTTTTCGGGCACTACTGATTTTGATCCCGGAAGTGGAACGTTTAATCTGACATCTGCCGGAACTGATGATATTTTTATTTCTAAGCTGGATCCTTTGGGAAATTTTCTCTGGACGAAACAAATTGGAGGAGCAGATTATCAGAGGAGTTTCTCTATAGCTGTAAATGCAAACGGAGAAATTTACACAACAGGTTTCTTTTATGGCACAACTGATTTTGATCCGGGAACAGGAACTTACAATATGATTGCATCCGGTGCCACGCAGGATATTTTTATTTCTAAGTTGGATGCATCCGGAAATTTCGTTTGGGCAAAACAGATGGGAGATGCAGGATATGAAATTGGAAATTCCATAACACTGGATATTAGCGGTGATGTTTATGTAACAGGTAAATTTTCCGGAACAGTTGACTTTGATCCTGGAAACGGAGTATTTAATATGACGTCAACAGTAGGCTCCAGTGATGATGATATATTTATTTTGAAGTTAGATGCTTCCGGAAACTTTCAATTTGCGAAACGTATGGGAGGATTAGATCGCGATGAAGGACTTTCTATAGCTGTTGATGCAAATAAAAATATATATACAACAGGTTACTTTAAAGCGGGAACTGATTTTGACCCTGGTGCAGGAAACTATTACATCAGCATCGTTGATAAAACCGATATTTTTGTTTCTAAGTTAGATGCAGCAGGAGATTTTGTTTGGGCAAAAGCAATGGCAGGCACAGGTGATGAGCAGGCCAATGCAATTTTTGTAGATGCTGTTGGAAATGTTTACACGACAGGGTTGTTTGAACGTACTGTTGATTTTGATCCTGGTGCAGGAACATTCGATCTTACAGTAGATAGTGTTACTGATGTTTTTGTTTCTAAATTAGATGCTTCAGGTAATTTAGTATGGGCGAAAAAACTGGGTGGATCTGATGATGAAGCTGCTTTTTCAATTGCTGTTGATGCCGCAGGGAATGTTTATACAACCGGAAATTTTGCTGGTACTGCAGACTTTGATCCAGGTAGTGGTATATATAATCTTACAGCTACCAACTACAACGATGCTTTTATTTCCAAACTCGATGCTTCGGGTAATTTCATTTGGGCAGAACAGATTGGAGGAGGTCCTTCTCAACTTGCTAATTCTATTGTTACCGATGCAGGTGGAACTGTGTTTATTACCGGCAACTTTAATGGTACAACTGATTTTGATCCAGGTTCTGGAATATATAATGTTGTTTCTATCGGTCCTCTGAATAATGTTTATGTGGTTAAGTTAAGCGCCGCAACAGGCATTATAGAGAGTGATAATTATTCAGAAAACATTACCTTTTTTCCAAATCCTGCAGCTAATCGTTTATATATAAATTCAGAAAAACAATTTCAAAATATTATCATAAAAGATTTAACGGGAAGAATCATATATAAAGAAACAGTAAATAAAAATAGCGTAGACATTGATGTACACCACTTCCATGAGGGGGAGTATTTTGTCAACCTGCTTTTCGATGCTGGTTCTGAAACCAGACGGATCTGCATCATCCGGGAATAGCGATCACCATTTTATCTCCTCAACCACGCACACTTTTCAGGCCCTGCAATCACGCAGGGCCGTTTTTATTTACACTGTTGCTGTTGCTCAAACTCTTGCTGTAATTCAGCATACAGCTTGAGCAACAGCAAGACTAAAGTTGAGTGCAAAGTAATTTTCAATCACAAAGTAATAACTCAGGTGAAAGAAGAAATGGATGAAGGAGGAAAGTCATCGTATGAATTAGATCCTCTAAAAATCGAAATTTTAAAATCTGGATGTTTGTTCTAGTGATAATAAAGTCATAATTTTTATTTTCCCTCGCGAAAGCAATCACACCAGTTCAAAAAGCCAACCTTTAAACGAAATTGTAAATTGTAAATTCAAAAATCATAAATGAATAAAAGGAATCAACTAAGTCCTGATTTACTATTTACCAGCTACTAATTACTAAATAACAGCTACTATTCCCAACATCATCTTCATCACAATAATTATTGACGTACCTTTATCGCAAATCTGTTGCATAGTATGTCATCCTTTGAAGAACTGAATCTTACGTCTCCTTTTTTAAATGCTTTAACTGAACTTGGTTTTAACAAACCCACAACTATTCAACAAAAAGTTTTTGCTCCTGTAATGTCAGGTAAAGATGTAATTGGTATTGCACAAACAGGAACCGGTAAAACATTCGCTTATCTTATACCATTAATGCGTCTCTGGAAATTTTCTAAAAAAAGAGTTCCTGAAGTTCTTGTTATTGTTCCAACGCGTGAATTGGTTGCGCAGGTGGTAGATGAATTTAATTCACTTGCAAAATATACTTCGCAGATTGCTGTTGGTGTATATGGTGGTGCCAATATTAAAACACAGATGCAGGAGATTGTTGCAGGTGCAGATTTTATTATTGGTACTCCGGGAAGAGTGATGGATTTATTATTGAATGGAACTATCGCTTCAAACTTTATTAAGAAGTTGGTTATTGATGAGATGGATGAATTATTGAACCAGGGATTTCGTGCACAACTCAAAACCATACTTGATCTGCTTCCTGAAAAAAGACAAAACTTATTATTCTCTGCAACGGTAACAGAAGAAGTGGAAGAAGTAATAAAAGATAAATTTAATAACTCACTGAGAATTGAAGCAGCACCAACAGGAACACCTCTCACTAATATTACACAGATCGGATATGATGTTCCGAACTACAATACAAAAATTAATTTTTTAGAACATCTGCTTTCTAATGATGTAAACATGACTAAGGTGTTGATTTTTGCGGCAAGTAAAAAACTGGCTGATGATATTAATGAAAGAATTGAAAATAATTTTCCGGATCGTTTAGCTGTTATTCACTCCAACAAAACACAGAACACACGATTTAAAACTGTTGCTGATTTTGAAAGTGGTGCATGCAGCATTTTGATTGCAACAGATATTATTGCACGTGGACTGGATGTATCAGCAGTATCACATGTAATTAATATGGATGTTCCTCCTGTTCCCGAAAATTATATTCATCGGATCGGAAGAACAGGAAGAGCAGAGAAGAAAGGAATCTCAATTACTTTTATTACAGAGGCAGATAATGAACGCAAAGAAAAAGTAGAAGAGTTAATGGGAATGAAAATACCAATGGAAGAACTACCGGAATCAGTAGAAATTTCATCTGTATTAACTCTTGATGAGCAGCCTGTCATTCACATGAAAATAATTGAAGTGCGTCAACCGAAAGTTATTGCAAAGGGAACAGCACATCATGAGAAAAAAGACAAGAATAAAAAAGTAAATATGAAAGTGACACGCGAAGATCAGATGAAAGCAAAGTATGGAAAGAGGTATGAGAAGAAACGGAGGAAGTAGTAAATTATATTTGGTTGGGCATGAATAAGGATTTAAAGTCAGATCAATATCCTAAAATTTACTTATACAAAAGAATTGTTCAGGCAAAACTTTTTATTGATAATCATTATAAGGAAGTAATTGATCTGAATAATATTTCCGACGAAGCATATTTTTCTAAATTTCATTTCATTCGTCTTTTTAAAAAAGTGTATGGTAAAACACCACATCAATACCTGATTGCCGTTCGTATTGAAAATGCAAAGGTTTTATTGAAGAAGGAAGTTTCGGTTTCGGAAGTTTGTTATGCTGTAGGGTTTGAAAGCATAAGCTCTTTTAGCGGATTGTTTAAACGCATAGTTGGTAAAACACCTTCCATATATATTACCGAACAGATGGAATTAAAGTCACAGATGCTGAATTCACCGTTGGATTTTATTCCGGGCTGTTATGCAGAAAAAAGTGGCTGGATGAAAAAATAGCAATTTTAGAGAAGTAGTGTTTTGGTTTATAGTTTTTCTTTGCATGAATTGTTTTAATCGCAAAAACTATGATAACTAAAATGACTCATGCATGCGTATATGTTCTTAACCAGGACAGCGCACTGGATTTCTATACTAATAAACTTGGTTTTAAACTGGTGATGAATGTACCAATGGGGAAAGACATCCGTTGGCTTACCGTTTCTCCACCTGAGCAACCGGAGCTGGAAATTACTTTGTTCCCTGTTACTGTTGGTAATATGTTCAATGCAGAAACGGCAAAGGCAATGACAACTCTTGTTAAAAACGGAACATTTGGTCCTGCAGTTTTTTCCTGTAATGATATATATGCAACGTATGAGGAACTGAAAGCAAAAGGAGTTGAATTCACCAAAGCACCTAAGGAAGAATTTTATGGAATTGAAGCTTTGTTTAAAGATGATTCCGGAAATTGGTTTTCACTTTCACAAATGAAACCTGCATAACAGTTATGAAAACCATATTCGATAAAGCAACAAGAGAAGAATTGATTGCGAGGATCAGTCTGCTTAATGAAATAAATAATGCACAATGGGGAAGCATGAGTGTTTTCCAGATGATAAAACATTGTTCGCTGTGGGAAGAAATGATGTTGGGAAGGAAAAAATACAAACGGGCATTTGCAGGTTATCTCTTTGGGAGAATTGCATTAAAAGCTGTAACAAAAGATGATGGTCCATTGCGGAAGAATTCTCCAACTATTCCTGAATTTAAAATAAAGGAAAGCGATGGAGATATTGAAATTGAAAAAAATAAATGGATAAAACTGATTGAGGAATATGCGGATTTTTCTAATGATGCATTAGTACATCCCTTCTTTGGAAGCATGACAAAGGAACAGATTGGTTATATGGTTTACAAACATACAGATCATCATCTGCGACAGTTTAATGGATAATCGTTTTTTTAAATGTCATTAAAGAAGATTTTAACGAGTCCGGTAATTTATTTTCATTTCTAAAATTATACTTCGGCATTCGACATTCCCTGTTCGATATTCGTTATTCACGTCACTCCACAAACTCCCATGCCGAAACATAAGCATCAATACTTTCTGTATATTCAATAAAACTTTTATAGAAAGGATGATTGGCAAGTGTGGAACTATCACCTATTACAACAAGTTTTTTCTTTGCACGTGTAAGTGCTACATTCATACGTCTGATATCATTTAAAAAACCAATTTCTTTATTTTCATTGCTTCTTACCAGACTGATATATATAATATCACGTTCCTGTCCCTGGAAACCATCAATAGTTTTAATGGAAATGCGTGCAGGGAAGGCAGTGAACTCTTCATCATCGCCTTTAAGTTGTTCCAGGTATTCCACCTGTTGCTTGTAAGGCGAAATTATTCCGACAGTTAAAGAACTGTTTTCGTTATTGGAATTATAAAATGCAGTGAGTAACATTTTTAAATGACGGAATAACAAAGCAGCTTCATCAGGATTGGAAGT
>JBDTVD010000190.1:0-7032 GCA_040007375.1 Bacteroidota bacterium
TCGATGTTTACGACTGCTGATTTAACACCTTTTTCAAAGTTCAATGCAGTTTCAATTTTTTCTTTGCACTCTCCACACTGTGCTGTTGATTTTATAACAATTGTAGTATCCTGTGCAGTTGCGTTTTTTGCAATAAAGCCTATTATCAGGCAAGTGATCATTATTATATTTTTCATGATTTTCTTTTTTATTTTTTTAGATGATGTTTATTCTTATTCCGCCATAGAATTTTCTTCCCGTAATCGGTCCCCATATTGATGAGGCATCAAACTCCGGAGAAAAAGGCTGGCTGGCATTTATAATTGGATTGTGTTGTGTAAAGTCTCCTGCATTTTCACAACCGAAATATATTTCCCATTTGCGATACACACGTGTTACCTGTGAATTAATAATGGAGTAGGAGGGAGATTCCTGTGTTGTCTGCTGGTCGTGTTGCACATCATGTATCGATGGAAGCAAGGGCTTTACACCGTTCCATTGCCATGTTGCATCAAATCTCCAGCGTTTCTTTTTTGTTTCATAGGAGATATTTGCAAGTGCTTTTTCGCGTGCATAGAATGGGCGTTGTGCATCTTTCTTATATATATAATCTGTTGATACATTATCCATCTTTCCGGCAACTTTAAGTTCCAGTCCTTTTAACACTTCAAATGTAATGGTAGTCTGAATACTGGAAGCCGTGGAATTTCCATCCAGATTATAATACAACACTGCACCCGGAACTGAGTACTGATCGATAATATACTGGTTAATGAAGCTGGTGTAATAATAATCAGCAGAAATGCTTCCTTCTTTTCCGTGCAGTTTAAATCGTGCTGTAACATTTAATCCGCCGTTCCATGCTTCTTCCGCATCCGGTGATTCCAGTATGATCAGCGTTTTTGAATTAGCCATCACTCCAATGTTATCAGCAAAAGCAAGTGGTGTGCGATATCCTTTTCCACCTGAAATACGAGCAATTATTTCCGGAGTAAAATTATATTTCACATGCGCACGTGGTGATAGAAACCATCCATATATATTATGATAATCAGCACGCATACCAGCAATTATTCCCCATTTTTTTTCATTGTCAAATGTATATTCTCCATACACTCCAGGAACTTCTTCATTGCTGATATAATCTTTCCCATTGTATGTTTCCGTAATATGATCCACCTTCATATCCATACCAACACGAAATTTATTTGCTGTGGTCTTTAGTTTTGAGATGTAGGAATAGTTTGCATAAAACGATTGTTGTTCTGCATCATATTGTTTTAAACCAAACCATGAATCATGTTTATGATAAACTCCCTGCATCTGTAATCCCATACTCTGATAGGGTTTCTCCGGATTCACTATTCCTGTTTTGGTAAATACTTCCACTCTCTTGCTGTTTACAACTGCACCATATGCATTGGTAGTTCCTTTGTCTTTATCAGCATCGAAGTTCATCTCACCACCAATCCTGTCTTCTGCAATTGCTTTAATCCCAAATTGACCTTCAAGTCTTTTACCACTGTTATAATCCAGCTTATTATATATATTGATCTGTTTGGTAAGAGGCATGTCCAGGAAACCATCATCATTGTGATCAATTTTTGTCTGATTCATATCACCATGCACCATCAATATATCACTAAAACTATTATTGAGAATAAAAGTATTAATTGTATTCAGCTCAACTCTACCTTCCGCATCACCAAACGCATTAATAAACATGCGCTCTTTCATGGTTTCCGGTTTTTTTAATTCGATGTTGATCTGTCCTGTGATTGCTTCAAATCCATTCACTACTGATCCTGCACCTTTGCTGATCTGTATCGATTGCATCCATGGACCCGGAATGTAATTCAAACCATATATAGAACCAAGTCCCGTCATTGCAGGAATCTGTTCTGCCATTAGTTGTGTATACACTCCCGACAATCCCAGCATCTGAATTTCTTTTGCACCGGTTACTGCATCAGCATAATTTACATCAATAGTTGGATTGGTTTCAAAGCTTTCGGATAAGTTGCAACATGCTGCTTTAATAAGTTCTCTTTCTGTTATCAGTTCTGTATTGCGCGGCTTTATTGTAGAGATGGATGTTGCATCCTGTTTAGCATTTATCTCAACAGTATTTAATTCGACAGATGGGATGAGATATATAATAAGATCATCTGCTCCTTCAACAGGAACACTATCGTTTATATATCCGATGAATGAAACTACCAGTAAATGATGTTCTATATCTGTTGCAAGAACAAATACACCGTTTTCATCTGCAACTGTTCCTTTCGTTGTTCCCGACCAATATACACTTGCTCCGGGCAGTGGTTGTTTTTTACCACCTGACTTGTCGTAAATTTTACCTTTAATATTTTGAGCAATTAACGAATTGCAACAAAATATAAGGCATATAAATATATATTTCATAATCCTTGTATTAAGTTAAAAAATGAATTGCCTGACACCGGAATTTTCCGGCGTAGAATTCATATCTTAAATAACAAGAACATTTTTTAGAAGCAGTATAGTTCTTCCTGGTGGACTACAATCAGCAGTAATACTTGAAAAATGTTTAACAGATATTTCAGCTGTAGATATTAATTTCTGAATAGAAATAAAAGGATGTGCTACAACTGATATTTCTATTTTCTTATCCGGAGTTTTTACAGAAAATGGATTCACTAAAAATTGTGATGTTATCATGCAACAAGACATTCCTCCATTAACCGAAGTTTTTTCCCGTACAGGCTCTTCTTCGCAGCACGATCTCTTTACAGGGTGTTTTTCACTCGTGCAGCTTTTTTCCATCGGACAATCTTTTGTATTCATGTCCATGTTACAATAATGCAGGATGATAGACTGACCCATCACAGAATATAAAAAGACTGTGGCCAATAAAAAAACAAGAATATTTTTAATTGATTTCATCCGGAGCAGTACGAATATACGACGAAACATGCTGAAAGTTCCCGTATTTAATTTTTATTACGATGATAACCTTCTTTAAGGAAGATTATTGCCCGGATAGTCGTTAATGTCAACTTCCGGAATAGTACTCTGGTATTTAGCATTAATAGCACGGATAAACTCATTGGTGATATGAGCATTTCCGCGTGCATTCGGATAAAGACCATCTGTAGAAAAAATGCTGTTCCTCAAAAAATTTGTGGTAAACGGAACACCATTAAATAGTACCGGTTGAGAGAATTGCTTGAAAAAACTACTCATATCAACAAATGCAAGATCATATGTATTGGCAGTGCTGGCAATGATGGAATTGTATGCCATCGTTGCACTATGCACATTAGCTACTTCTGATGAATCAAGAATATAATAATCAGGAATAGGATGTTGAGGAGTACCTAAACCGTAACATAATATAGAGTCGAAAGGCACTGTCATTAACACCAGTTCACCAGGTCCAAGCTGGCGGGAATTGCTGGTGTTTGGAGGGAGTACTACAAATGCATTTGCACCGGCAACAAATTCATAACCTGCTGTACTTGCATTTAAGTCATCAGCCTGTTGTTGCGTAAGAACAAGTCCGTCATACGGAATGGCAGTAAAATAGGGAATGCTCTCAATATCAGGAATGCTTGCCAGTGCACCTTCTTCATTATTATCAGTCAACTGTGCAACGGCTAACTGGTAGGCAGTCCGGTATCGTGCAACAGGAGTAATATCATTGGAACTGATCACTGAATTTGTATCGGTGAGGAATCGTCCTGCTCCACCACTTTTTGCATACAGCCAAAGATCTTCTGAACCAATCCAGAAAGTAAAAAAGGTTGGATTAACACGATCAGCATCATCAATTACTGTGGAGCTTTCTATATTATCTGAAGCGAAACGGGAGAAGAAGGGATTGGCATTCGGACTACCCTTGCGTCCAAATTCCTGGCTGAAGAGATTAAACACTTTCGCTCCCGGAACTCCCAGGTTATTATAAGGTCCTGATGGACCGATCCATGCAAAATTGGAAGCATCACCAGTTGTACGGTAGCTGGAAATAGCATTTACACCAAGACAATTATTCTGAATGGTGAGAAATATTCTGGAAACAAAATTTCCATTCTGATCATAACCCATTCCATTGCCTGGATTTACCAAAGGCTGTTTGAAAGGACCTCCGCCTGCAAGTGCAAAACGGGAAGCAAGTATTGCAGGGAAAGAATGTTGCTGCAACTCCAGGTGCATAGCACCATCACCATAACCGGAAGTGAAATATCCACCAATGGCAACATAACTTGTGAAGTCTGCTGTTCCTCTGCTTACAGAAGGTTCATCAAATGAATTCTTACATCCGGAAGCAAGAATAAAAGCTGCGGAAATTATCAGTGGAAGTTTAGAATTCATAGTTGATGCCAATTCCTGCTATATATAATGTGCTTTTGTAATCACCATTAAAGTGATACGTCATATTTCCTGATTCCTGGCGAGATTTATAATCACGAACCATAAATGAGAGATCTATTTTTAATGACTGATTCCATTTATATGTGACACCTCCTGAATAAATTAACTGATCGGCATCAGGATGTGCCGGACTTACAAATCCATCCGGAACATGTGTTTTTGTAAATCCAACACCTGCTCTGACTGACATCTTATCCGTGTAACGGTAACTACCTCCTCCTGAAAATGAAAATGCATCATCATACTGAAATGTTTCTGTGAAATTCAGATTATCGTGATCTGTAAATTCAATATCACTGCTTTCAAGAATTGACCAGAAAGTATAGGAAGTATTTAATGAAAGATCCAGTTTGTCATTCACACTGAAGTTTATTCCACCATCAATTGATGCAGGAGAATTTAACTCCGTGCTGAAATCAGATTCAGAGGGTATTCCTTCCAGAAGAGCAGCACCATTTGAAATATCTGAATACGTAACCTTTCCGTTTTCCATGTTCAGTTTAATAGCGGAGTGATAAGTTATTCCGATGGAGAAACGATTCAGGATGGCAAGTATTCCGGCGGTATAACCAAATCCTGTTGCTGCACTTTTATATTCTGCAATACCGAATGCTGAAGAAGTACTGCCTGCATCTATTGCAGTTTTACGTTTCATACCAGCCCAGCCAATAACCGGTCCGCCACCAATGGAAAATTTATCATTTACAGCATAAGAAATAACCGGTTGTATATATAATGAACGGAACCTGTTTTCAATGGTGATGTATCTTCCTGTCCAGTTTTCATCCCATGAAATATTTTCACTGAACGGTGTATATATTCCAATTCCGGCGGAAATTTTTCCTTTCAGTTTAGCAACTCCATATATGTTTACAGGTATGCTAAGTGATGGATCCATATCAACATTTCCATCATAAGGATCGAGATATGATATGCGTGGAAATACCAGGCTTACCGATGCGCATAACTGACTTTGTTCAAGCCGGCAAACTCCGGCAGGATTGAAATAAACAACAGATGCATCCGAAGATGTTGCTGCTGCAAATCCTCCCATTCCAGAGGCTTTTACTCCCTGGCTGTTCATTCTGAAACCTTCGCCTTTAACAACAAAAGTTGTCATTATCAGGGATACCATTATCCATCTCATCATCGTGTTCATCATAGGCAGGAGCAAACAAATTTACGAACTTCCGCATACCACACCGGTTGATATCGTCTGAATTATTAACAGAAATAAAAATCTCCACAGCCGGAGTTTATTAATGGCTGGCATACTTCCTTTGTTTTACTTTGAACCTTTAATTAACTGAATGGCAAAAGCACAGGATTATAAAACAGCGAAACAAGCGGAGAGATGTGTTCTGATAGGAGTTATTATTCCCGGTCAGATGATGGAAACTGTTACAGAATATATGGATGAACTGGAATTCCTGGCATTAACTGCCGGTTCGGTTACTGTTTCCCGTTTCCTGCAAAAGCTACAGCATCCGGATTCGCGGACTTTTGTAGGGAAGGGCAAGTTACAGGAGATTACTCAGTTTGTAAAGACAAACGAAATCAGTCTTGCCATTTTTGATGATGAACTTTCACCCTCGCAGATAAGGAATATTGAAAAGGAAGTAGGATGCAAGGTGCTCGACCGGACAAATCTCATACTGGATATTTTCGCCAGCAGAGCTAGAACAGCGCAATCAAAAACGCAGGTGGAACTGGCTCAGTATAATTACCTGCTACCACGTTTAACAAGAATGTGGACTCACCTGGAGAAGCAACAGGGAGGAATCGGAATGCGTGGTCCGGGTGAATCGGAAATTGAAACTGACAGAAGGGCAATCAGAAGTAAAATTGCTATTTTAAAAGATAAGCTTAAAGTTATTGATCAGCAGAATGCAACACGAAGAAAACAACGTGGTGATATGGTGAGAGTATCACTGGTGGGTTATACCAATGTTGGAAAAAGTACATTGATGAATGTGTTGAGTAAGTCAGATGTATTTGCAGAGAATAAATTATTTGCAACGCTTGATACAACAGTAAGAAAAGTAGTGTATGAAACAACTGCATTTCTTTTGAGTGATACTGTTGGTTTCATCCGTAAACTTCCGCATGATCTGGTAGAAAGTTTTAAATCAACACTGGATGAAGTTCGTGAAGCAGATATTCTTTTGCATGTGGTGGATTGTTCACATCCTGCATTCGAACAACAATTGGAAACGGTTCAGCAAACTTTGCAGGAATTAGGTGCTGTTGATAAACCAACTATCATGGTGTTTAATAAAATTGATCGCTTTAAAACAATTGCAGTGGATCATCAGGATGCAACAGAACAGGATGCTGCTTTATCACTGGAAGAAATGAAACAAACGTGGATTTCGAAAGTGAATTATCCCTGTGTATTTATATCAGCAACATTAAATCAGAACATGGCAGAGTTGCGTAATTTGCTTCTTGAAAAAGTAAAAGAACAACAGCAGTTGCTTCATCAATATCAAACTAATAATAAATAAAATTGATGGTGTTTTTTTGACGTTTGAAATTTCACGTAGATATAGCAGAGGCGCAGAGTTTCGCAGAGAAGAAAAGTACACTTCATCACTCATTTATAATTTATAATCTTAAATTTATAATTTCTTTAACTTC
>JBDTVD010000191.1:0-7008 GCA_040007375.1 Bacteroidota bacterium
CAGTATCAATTGTGGGATGCCCTTCTACAAGTATATTTTGTGGAGACGTAGTAAACGTAGTGCCTCTGCAATCGCGATATACTTTCAGTGTAAAAACATAATTGCCTCCACTACACTCCCAGGTAATTTCTCCTCCCATCATATGAGAAGACATGGCCGATGTGGAAGTAATGAGTACAATTAGAAATGTAAAGAGATTTTTCATAGCAAAATGGTTTGTTGTGGTTTTCAGAAGCTAATATAGGAAAAGCAGATTTAAAAAATATTAATGAAAGAAATTGCAGCTTACTAAAAGTCACTCTGAAATTTCAGAAATTACTATGCTTTGTTATGAACAATGGAGAAGAAGATTATAAAAACTCTCCATACTGCAATCATTTTCCCTTTACCACCTTTTACCTCTCATAAGTGAATAATTTCATGTCAGTTGAAACCACCTGGAGTAGTTAAAATTAACTATGCTTTTCACAATTAAACACCGGTTAAAAAAGTTTCACAAAATATTAGTACGATCCCTTGTTTTGAGTGCCATAATGAAGTAAGTTTGTAACGTTTTCAACAATATAGGGTTGTTGATTGGTTAGGTTGACCCCCGGTAGAGGTACCGGGGGTTGTTTTTTGGAATCCACTCAGATCTGCTTTTTTTCTGCACTCTAAAAATGATTTCTTAAACAATCCCCTGCTACCATAATCATTATCAAAATCACGCTCTCTTTTATTCGTATTTTTAGTTAAAGACTGACATTTAAGTCCTGTGGCACTTTTATCTCTGCCAATTTCACATAATTTTTTTGCTGAATTCCTATTTGCACGACTCTTGAAAGGGCGCCATCGATATAAAATCCCTTTAAAAAAGTTACTTTTGCAATCCTTAAATTTCCTTCTGAAATACCGTTAATTCATCTACCATTTAAAAGTTCCAATTCCACAGGAAAATGTTTGAAATAATTAATAAAACACTAAAAAGTTTCTTCGGCACCAAGAGCGATCGTGATATGAAGGAAGTATCTCCTTTTGTACCACAGGTTCTGGAGGAATATGCTAAGCTTTCTTCTATCAGTAATGATGAACTCAGGCAACATACCATTGATTTCAAAAACAGGATCAATGAACATATAGCACACATTGAAGCAGAATTGACAGAAATGGCTTCCGATGCAGAAGCTAATGCGGAGATGGAAATGCATGAAAAGGAAAAGCAATATGCACGAATTGATGAATTGAAGAAGGAGCGGAATGCAAAGATTGAAGAAATTCTGCTGGAAATTCTGCCCCAGGCTTTTGCTGTGGTGAAAGAAACTGCACGCCGTTTTAAGGAAAATGAATCACTGGAGGTTACTGCAAATCAACTTGATCGTGACATATCTGTTAAAAGAACGAATGTAATTATCGAGGGTGATAAGGCTATATATAAAAATACCTGGTCGGCGGCAGGTGTAATGGTAACATGGGATATGTTGCATTATGATGTGCAGTTGATCGGTGGTACTGTTCTTCACCAGGGAAAAATAAGTGAGATGGCAACCGGTGAAGGAAAAACATTAGTTGCAACACTGCCGATTTATCTCAATGCTCTGGCAGGAAGAGGTGTTCACATTGTTACAGTGAATGATTATCTCGCCAAAAGAGATAGTGAATGGAACGGACCGATTTTCGAATTTTTAGGATTGAGTGTTGATTGTATTGATAAACATCAGCCCAATTCCAATGAGCGTCGTAAAGCATATTTATCTGATATTACTTATGGAACCAACAATGAATTTGGTTTCGATTATCTGCGTGATAATATGGCGCGCAATCCCGAAGATATCGTTCAGCGCGAACATCATTATGCTATTGTAGATGAGGTTGACAGTGTTTTAATTGATGATGCACGTACACCATTAATTATTTCAGGACCTACACCAAAAGGTGATAACCAGGAATTTTTTGCATTGAAACCAAAGATTGAATTACTGGTGAATGCTCAGCGTAATTATATAAATACATTGATTGCTGATGCGAAGAAAAATTTCGGAACGAAAGAAAAAGAAGATGAAGTAGGATTGGCATTGCTGCGTTCGCACAGAGGACTTCCAAAAAATAAAGCACTTATTAAATTTTTAAGTGAACTGGGTGTTCGTGCCTTGATGCAGAAGACGGAGAATCAGTACATGGCTGATCAGGGAAAAGAGATGCGCAACAAAGTAGATCCTGAATTATATTTTGTTATTGATGAGAAAAACAACTCCATCGAAATGACGGAGAAAGGAAATGATCTCATTGGTGCAAATACAGGTGACAATAAATTTTTCGAAATTCCTGATGTAGGATCTTTCCTTGCTGATCTTGATCGCTCTGCATTACCTGCTCAGGAGAAACTTGATAAGAAGGAAGAACTGATGCGTGACTTCGCTATTAAGAGTGAGCGAATTCATACTGTTAATCAATTACTCAAAGCATACACACTCTTTGAAAAAGATGTGGAATATATATTAGCTGATGGCAAGGTTAAAATTGTTGATGAACAAACCGGTCGTGTTTTAGATGGACGTCGTTACAGTGATGGATTACACCAGGCGATTGAAGCAAAGGAAAATGTAAAGATTGAAGCGGCCACACAAACGTATGCAACAATTACATTGCAGAATTATTTCCGTATGTATCATAAGCTCGCCGGTATGACAGGTACTGCTGAAACGGAAGCAGGAGAATTCTGGCAGATATATAAACTCGATGTAGTTACTATTCCAACGCATCGTAATGCTGTTAGAAAAGATAATGAAGATCTGGTATATAAAACCACGCGTGAAAAATACAATGCTGTTATTGATGAAATTGTAAAACTCACAACAGCAGGTCGTCCTGTTTTGGTGGGAACTACATCTGTAGAAATTTCAGAATTATTAAGCAGGATGTTGAAGTTGCGTAACATCAGGCATAATGTACTGAATGCAAAACAACATCAGCGTGAAGCGGAAATTGTTGCAGAAGCAGGTCAGTCAGGAACAGTTACGATTGCAACTAACATGGCTGGTCGTGGTACCGATATTAAACTCGGACCAGGTGTGCGTGAAGCAGGTGGATTAGCAATCATCGGTACTGAGCGACATGACTCACGTCGTGTGGATCGCCAGTTGCGTGGTCGTGCAGGACGCCAGGGTGATCCGGGTTCATCACAGTTTTTTGTTTCGCTGGAAGATAGTCTGATGCGTTTGTTTGGTTCAGAGCGAATTGCAAAACTGATGGATAGAATGGGACTGGAAGAAGGTGAAGTGATTCAACATAGTATGATCACTAAATCTATTGAACGTGCACAAAAGAAAGTGGAGGAAAATAACTTTGGTATCCGTAAGCGTTTGCTGGAGTATGATGATGTAATGAATGCACAGCGTGAGGTTATATATAAAAAGAGAAGACATGCTTTATATGGTGAACGTCTTGCTTTGGATATACAGAACATGCAGTTTGATGTTGTTGAAACTTCGGTAAATAGTTATAAAGAAGATAATGATTTCGATAATTTCAATCTCGAACTGATTAAAAACTTCTCTATTGAAAGTCCTGTTTCAAAAGAGGAATTCAGCACTACAAAGAATGATGCACTTACAGAAAAAGTTTTTGATGCTGTACTTCATCATTACAAAGACAAATCAAAACAGATTGGATTAAAAGCATTTCCTGTTGTAAGAGATGTTTACGAAAACCAGGCGCATACTTATGAAAATATTGTAGTGCCTTTCACAGATGGAATCCGTAACATACAGGTTCTTGCCAATCTGAAAAAATCATACGAAACAAATGGACGTGAACTGGTGAATGCCTTTGAACGCAACATTACACTTGCATTAATTGACGATGCATGGAAAGAGCATCTACGTGAGATGGATGATTTAAAAACATCCGTACAGAGTGCAGTGTATGAGCAGAAAGATCCATTGCTTATATATAAATTCGAATCTTTTGAATTATTTAAAAAGATGTTGGAAGAGATTAACCGTGATATCATGTCATTCCTTTTCAAAGGTGTTATTTCAATCCAGGATTCATCCAGTGTGAAAGAAGCAAAGGCTCCTTTGAAATCAGATATGGCAAATCTGAAAACAACAAAAGATGAATACACTTCATCGCATACAGGAGGAGGAGAAAACGGACCACCACAACAACGTCAACCGGAAAAATTACAACCGGTTCGTGTAGAACAGAAAGTAGGAAGAAATGATCCTTGTCCTTGTGGCAGTGGTAAGAAGTTTAAAAATTGTCATGGAGCGATGCAGGAAGCATAACTTGGGTGATTAAGTGACTAAGTGATTAAGTGATTAAGTAAAAAATATAATGAGCCTGGATGAGAGTCCGGGCTTTTTTTATTTGAGGATGGATTGGAAAGAACAATTCAGAAAAAACACCATATATTTGTTATAGTTGAAACATTGTCTTCAAACAACACAAATAAAATTCTCCATGTCGCATAAACGGTTAACCATTTTCAGGCTTAGCTTACTTCTTACCGGAGGAATATTTATGTTTTCTTTTTATTCATGTGTTGATGATGTTACTGTAACACCTGATGCCTGTTTTATCTGCGATACAGAAGCAGACAATGAAGTAAATGATACTATTGAATTTTATAATTGTTCAGTAAACGCTGCCAGTTTCTATTGGGATTTTGGTGATAACACTGCTTCTTCTGATGCCAACCCAACTCACCAGTATGCTGCTGCAGGCACTTATACGATCAAGCTCATTGCCACTAATTCCGATGGAAAAGATATTGTGTCCCTGAAGATTGATATTAAGGAACATGATTTCAGAGATGATATCATTGGAAAATATTTTGTTACTGAAACCATCAGTTGTTACGGATCCTGCGCAACATGTTTCTCAACAAAAGATACTACTATCAGTATTTTTTATGGTGCAACGGATTCTACATTCAGTGTTTTTGGAAGAGATGTTTACCTGGATGCAAATGGTCATTTCAGTGCTTTTCATTACGAACTTACTTTAGCCAACGACAGTATTCATTCGTCATTTATGAATGGCGGATCCTCCTGCGGACAATACCAAGATCATGTTGGCGTTCGTACTTCACCGATACCATAATCTTCTGCATCAATATAATCCCTGGCTGCTATTTAAATTGTAAGACAACTGTCAATATGTACAACTGCTTTTATCCTATAGATTTTTTTAATAAATTTGATTAAATTAAAATCAACTACAGCTTGTGTCAATTATCAAAGTAAGAAGATCACCTTTTATATATAGCTGTTTCGGCAACATTCAATTATTACTGATATCTTTTATTGTAATACTTATTTTCTTCAGCAACACTTCTGCAAATGCTCAATGCTGTTCCTGTAATTTCTACGGAAATGAGTTGGTAACAAATGGTGATTTCTCAAGCGGCAATTCAGGCTTTACAACAGGATATATATTTTCAGCCAATGCCGGTCCAGGAAATTTTGGAATTACTGCAGATGCAGGTACTGTTAACCCTGGTAGCTGGGCAAACTGCCATGATCGCACTTCAGGAACAGGTAACCTGATGTGGTTGAATTTAACTTCTACCTCAAGTTTAAATATATGGACGCAAACGATAAACGGCATTCTTCCAAATACCAATTATCTATTCTCCTGTTGGGTATGTAATTTACAAACGGGTGATCCTGCAACACTGCAATTATCTGTTAATGGAAATTTAGTTGGTGATTCGATGTCAGCACCTCCAACATCATGTAATTGGATCAGGTTATGTTTTATATGGTATTCCGGAAATAACACCAGTGCAACTCTTAGCATTACTAATCAAAGTCAACATGCAAACGGAAATGATATTGGCCTTGATGATATTTCATTTCTGAAATGCAATCCCAGTACATTCAGTTTCTTCTCAGGAACAATTTGCCAGGGTTCAACTTATCAATTACCTGATGGCACAACTGTAAGTACAACCGGTGTTTATCTGGATACATTGCAAAGCATTTTTGGATGCGATAGTGTAATTACTACAACGCTTATTGTTGACTCTGTACATAATGAAACCGTGAATGCATTGATCTGCGCCGGAAACATTTATCATCTTCCTGGTGGAAGCAACGTAACTCTTCCCGGTATATATATTGACACACTTCAGACTCCAGCCGGTTGTGACAGTATAATCACCACCACACTTGCTTATCATCCTCCTATAATAGATTCTGTAATTACAACAGCAGTAACATGCAACGGTGCTGCTGATGGAACTATTACCGTATTGGCAAGCAATGGTTCGCCACCCTATTTATACCAGGTACGATTTGTTGCTATTAATTCAACAGGTGTTTTTAATGATCTTGATACCGGAACGTACACCTATATAATTGTAGATAGTATCGGGTGCAAAGCAATAGGCACAGCAGTGATTACAGAACCGGATCCAATAACAATAGAAGTACATCCTGATATTACTTACATTGACGCGAATGAACCTGTGCAATTAATTGTAACATGTACTAATTGTGCGAATGCAACTTTCCAATGGACACCTCCTGATTTTTTATCCTGCGATACCTGTTTCAATCCTGTTGCAACACCTGATAACGATATCAATTACCAGGTAAGTGTTATTATTACTTCAAATGGTAAAACGTGTACTGCAGATACAATAACATATATACATGTGAATCCGCATTTCTTTTTACCGAACAGTTTTACTCCCAACAACGATGGAAAAAATGATGTGCTGGAAATACTGGGTGACAATAAAGTAAATGCTGCAGACTTTGAAATTACTATATATAACCGCTGGGGACAACCTGTTTTTAAAAGCAACGACATCAACTTTCAGTGGAACGGAACCTTTAATAATAAAAAAGCAACCTCAGGAATTTACCAGTATATTATTAAGTATTATCATGTAAGTGATTCCAAACATCCGGTGAGCATGAATGGGCATCTTACTATTTTGAATTAGTTATCTGGACATGAGTATCAAGACACAAGTATCAAGACACAAGTATCAAGACACAAGTATCAAGTATCAAGACT
>JBDTVD010000192.1:0-6997 GCA_040007375.1 Bacteroidota bacterium
CAACCGGAACATCAGTTCCATTCAAAGTAGCTCCCAAACCTGTCTGGCTGTAACTGGCTGCACTTTTATAAAAGAAATTATATTCATCCGATAAAGTTAGTCCCGGAACTGCAGGAAATGTTCCTCTTATTGCACAGCTGGAACGGTAGGGATTGAAAGCGATGTTAACGAAGAACAGAGAATACAGATTTCCAAAACCGGAAACACTTAAAAAGGTATCGGCAGATTGTACAGTTGGAGTAAGTGTACTGAAATCCCATTGATAATTGGCGCCTGTTAACGAGAGATCAATTCCTGCTGTGAAGGGTGATGCTTCACTATATAAAACAGTATCTCCGGCAATTGCAATATCGGAACTGTCGATGGTAATCTGTGCAGATAATTTACTGCATATGATTAACAGTAGTAAAGAGAGTACTGATTTATTCATATCTGTGGTGTTTTTTAAGAGGATGCAAACCTACTGCATTTAAGCAAATAAGAAACTATTTCTATTAACATTTACGCTGTAGAAATCGCCGCGAATTAAGAGATATCCTCATTTATAAAATCACTTCATTTTATAGTATTGCAACAAAGCTGATTGGAATGAAAGTCCGTATTAAGTGTATTATACTTTGCTCTTTTTTAATATCCGGAATGTCGGCTGTGGCTCAGTATCGTCCTGTTTTTGAAACTGCAAAATCCCGCATGTGGGCTGACTCTATGCTCCATGCAATGACCTATCGTGAAAAAATCGGTCAGTTGTTTATGGTACCTGCATTTTCCAACAGAGATTCATCACAGGTAAATTATATAACCGGACTGATAGATTCCTTAAAAATAGGAGGACTGATTTTTTTCCAGGGAGGTCCTGTTCGTCAGGCTAACCTTACCAACTTCTACCAGCAACGATCGCACATTCCATTAATGATTGGTATTGATGGTGAATGGGGATTAAGCATGAGACTGGATAGTACCATTCGATTTCCACGACAGATGACATTGGCTGCCGGAGGAAATGATTCGTTGATTTACAGAATGGGAAGAGAAATAGGGAGGCAATGTAAGCGCATTGGCATTCATGTAAACTTTGCTCCTGATGTGGATATAAATAATAATCCCGGTAATCCTGTAATCAACAGCAGATCGTTTGGTGAAGATCGTTTTACAGTTGCACGTTTTGGAAAATTATATATGCAGGGAATGCAGGATGAAAATGTAATGGCATGTGCTAAACATTTTCCCGGTCATGGTAATGCTGATACAGATTCACACTTTGCATTACCACTTATTAATCAGACGGCAGAAGAAATGGATACAGTGGAACTCTATCCATTCCGTGAACTCATAAAAGCAAATGTTGCTTCAGTAATGGTGGCACATTTACAGGTTCCGTCATTGGATTCATCAGCAGGTATTGCATCCACTTTATCAAAACCAATTGTAACAGGTTTATTAAAAGAGAAGATGGGTTTCAGAGGATTGATATTTACTGATGCACTTGATATGAAAGGTGTAGCCAGTTATTATTCATCAGGTGAGCTGGAGTTACGCGCTTTGTTAGCAGGAAATGATATTTTGCTGAATACTGAAAATGTATATATAGCATTTAACAGAATTCATCTCGCCATACAAAACTGCGAAATTGAACAGGAGAAAATTGATGAACACATACGCACCATATTAATGTCGAAATACTGGTGCGGACTGAACAATTATAAACCCATTGATCTAGCTGATCTCGCATTACAATTAAAAACAGAAAATGCACAGTGGTTAAACTATCAGTTGTATGAAAGTTCCATCACACTTTTAAAAAACAAGAATGATATAATTCCTGTTAAGCCTTATGAATATAAAAGAATTGCATCCGTTGTTATTAATGATGTAAAAGATAATCTCTTTCAGCAAACACTTAACAACTATGCAAAAGTGGATGAGTTCAGCATGACAAACATTGCCGGTGAATCAGAAAGAAACGATCTGATCAGCAAGTTAAAACAATATGATCTTGTTATTGTAAGTGTGCATAATACATCAACCAATGCAACAAAAAATTTCAGCATTACAGAACAGATGCAGGAAGTAGTAAATAAATTAGCCGTTGGTAAAAAAACTATTCTTTGTCTTTTTGGAAATGCTTATACTTCATTAAAGTTTGAAGAAATTGATTCTTACGAGTCAATAATTCTTGCATATGAAGATACTTATCTCCCACAATATTTTACTGCACAAACAATTTTCGGAGGAAATTCCTTTAATGGAAAGCTGCCGGTTAGTCTTGGTGAAATATGGAAAGCAGGAACAGGAAACACACTTACACAGAATTCTGTTTTTAAATATACCATGGCAGAAGAAGTAGTAAAAGAAATGAATCCTGTTTCGCTTGTGGATACAATAATCAATGCATCTATTCGTGATTCAGTTTTCCCCGGATGCCAGGTGTTGGCTGCTTCTGATGGAAAAATATTTTACAATAAAAGTTTCGGCAATCCTGTGTATGGTGATACTGCAAAAGTAAAGCTAACTGATCTGTACGACATTGCATCTGTAACAAAAATTGCATCCACAGCACTGGCAGCAATGTATTTATATGAGCATAAAAAACTGGATCTTGATGCACGGATTTCCAAATATCTTCCTGAGTTAAAGAAAACCAACAAAGCAAATGTTATCATACGTGATATGATGGCTCACCAGGCCGGATTAAAATCATGGATTCCATTTTATAAATCAACAATTGATTCAGGAATACCATCTCCGGATATATATTATAAAACAAAGTATGGAAACTTCACAATACCCGTTGCTGATAGTTTGTGGATGAATCAATCATACAAAGACACCATCTGGAAAGAAATTGTAAAATCAATAGTGGAAAATCCAGGGACGTATGTTTATTCTGATCTTGGATTAATTATTCTTCAGCGCATCATTGAAAAAATTACCGGTGATTCTATAAACGCATTTGTAAGAGAACATTTTTATGAACCTATGGGATTATGGAGAATCAGTTTTAATCCATTACAGAATTTCCCGCGTAATGAAATTATTCCAACAGAAATAGATACTGTTTTCCGTAATCAGTTAATCCATGGTTATGTTCACGATCCTGCAGCAGCAATGATGGGTGGAGTGGGTGGTCATGCAGGAGTGTTCAGCAATGCACAGAGTCTTTCAGTAATTATGCAGATGCTGATGAACTACGGTACATACAATGGCAAGAGATATCTGAAAGAGGAGACTGTAAAATTATTCACAAGCCAGGCATTTCCCGGAACAGCCAACAGGAGAGGATTGTTATTTGATCGTCCGGAAGAGCATGGAAAAAGCAGTCCGGCTGCAGAAGATGCTTCACCACTTGCATTCGGACATGCAGGTTTCACAGGTACCTGTGCATGGGCTGATCCACAGAAGAAACTCGTATATATATTTCTCTCCAACAGAGTGTATCCATCAGCAGAAAACAACAGACTGGCAAAACGAAATATCCGGACAGACATAATGGAATTATTCTATAAATCGGTGGAGTAAGGAGAACGAATATTCGTTTACTTTTGCCATATGAAAATAGGAATAGTTTGTTACCCTACTTTTGGTGGTAGTGGTGTTGTGGCAACAGAATTAGGAAAAGCACTTGCTGATAAAGGTCATCGTGTATACTTTATCAGTTACAGTCAACCGGTGCGACTGGAGCATTTTCATGAAAACATTTCGTATCATGAAGTAGCAGTAGCCAATTATCCATTGTTTGATTACGTTCCTTATGAATCGGCATTAACAAGCAAGTTAGTTGATGTGGTGAAATATGAAAAGCTGGATATACTGCATGTACATTATGCAATACCACATGCAGCAGTTGCATATATGGCGAAACAGATACTTGCATCGCAGGGAATTTTTATTCCTGTAGTAACCACATTGCATGGAACAGATATTACACTTGTTGGAAAAGATGCCAGTTACGAACCTGTAGTAACATTTGCAATCAATCAGTCGGATGGTGTTACAGCAGTAAGTGATAGTTTACGAAAAGAGACGTATGATAATTTTAATATCACAAAAGAAATAGAAGTGATTCCAAACTTCATTGATCTGAAACGATTTTCTAAATTACCGAAAGATCATTTTAAAAAAGCAATTGCTCCTTTTGGAGAACGATTGATTGTACATACATCCAATTTCAGAAAAGTAAAAAGAGTACAGGATGTAGTTTATGTTTTTGACAGAGTTAGAAAACAGATTCCTTCAAAACTTATATTAATTGGTGATGGTCCGGAACGTGCAGCCATTGAAAAGTTAACCAGAGAACTTGATATCTGTGATGACACACGATTCTTAGGAAAGCAGGAAGCCGTAGAGGAAATACTTTCAGTTTGTGATCTGTTTGTAATGCCGAGTGAAACAGAAAGTTTTGGTTTAGCTGCATTGGAAGCAATGGCTTGTCAGGTGCCTGTTATCTGTTCCAACTCGGGTGGTATGCCTGAATTAAATATAAATGGTGTTACAGGATTTATGAGTAATGTGGGTGATGTTGATGATATGGCGAAAAATGCAATTACTATATTAAAAGATGATGCAATACTTGCAAAATTTAAAAGCAATGCACTCGAGCAGGCAAAGCGATTTAATGTTGATGAGATAATGCCTTTGTATGAAAATTATTATCAGCGTATTATAGAAGAAGCAAAAAATCTCATTACCTGATCAGCTTCCTGCTTTTTTAGAACGGTATCCTTCTTTCGTTAGAAGATCCATTACTTTATCGCGTTGGTCTCCCTGTAAAATAATCTCACCATCTTTTGCACTTCCACCAACACTGCATTTGCTTTTCAGTAATTTTCCAAGTGTTACCAGGTCATCTTCACTTCCTATAAACCCTTTTATAATAGTAGCCAGTTTACCACCTCCGCGCTTTTCAAGCCAGATACGTAAATCCTGTTTAGAAGCAGGAATGGTGTTCTTCTTTACTTCGCCAGTGCTATATATATAATCCGGGTTAGTGGAATAAACAATGCCTGTTAACTTTTTTTTTGAACTCATCACCAATTAAAATTTAGCAGTAAACTTGGCATTAATTAATCTTGATGAAAGATAATTAGGCACAGCATACTGACGACCTGTAACATCAGTAATCCAGGTATAAGAAACAGTATTGTTCACCTGCAATAAATTAAACACTTCAAGACTGAACCATAAAGAAGTTAATTTCTTAAACACAGGCAACCTGCTTTTATTTTCCTTATCCTCATCAATAATAATTTTTGAAAAACCGATATCCACACGACGGTAAGTTGGCATTCGGATAATATCTCTGTAACGATCAGCTCCGGGAGGACCAAAAGGCAAACCTGTTCCGAAAAGTAATGTCATGTGCATACGGAAGGTTGGGAATTTGGGAAGATAATCCTGAAAAAACAAACTGAAAATAACACGCTGATCAGCAGGACGTGGAATATATCCTGCAGCCACTTTTGTAGATAAAACAGTATCCTGAGGAGGAACGTTACTGGTAATCTTATCTCCGTCACTGTTATAATAAGAATATATATAATCATTCCTGATATCTTCTTCTGTTTTCAGATAAGATACAGAAACCCATGATTCAATACCATTAACAAACTCACCATTAATGCGCATATCAGCACCATAAGCATAACCATCAGAACTATTGGTTGCATAATATTTTAAACGGAGGTTATCTGTTTTATAAGGAATGAGATTGTGCAGTTGCTTATAGTATGCTTCAGCAGTAAGTTTGAATTCACGTCCCCATGCGAGAAACTGATAATCACTTCCGATAACAAAATGAATAGAGCGTTGAGACTTAATATCGAGATTCAATTCACCCTTACTATTTCGTAACTCACGATAGAAGGGAGGCTGATAGTAAAAACCTGTAGCAGCATGAAAAGCAAGATGTTTGTTCCATGTTGGTTTCCATTGCATAGAAACACGTGGACTGATATCGAGTTCACTATTTATATCCCAGTATGTTGCACGAACACCAGCAGTAACAGTAACATTTTCAAAAGTGCGGTTTAACTGGATAAACGAACTGAAGCGATTGGAGTTCAGATCTGCTTCGGATTTGATTACATCATTCAAAACAATTTGCTGATCAACAAACAAAGTATCTCCCGGATGATCTGCAGGATGCGAAACAGAAAAATCGGCAGAGTCACGATAAATCCATTCATCCAGATTATCGTTGATACTTTCATGCTGTGCTTTCAATCCCCACGACAATACAGCTTTATCCATTATATATAAACCCTTATGTTCTGCATAATAAACCAAAGCATTCAGATCATTCCGTGCATGATTTAAAAATGCACCCACACCTCTGTTAAAAGCAACCTCACCAAATCCACTGGAACCCAGATCTTTTTCCAGTTCATCTAAACGATATGCACCAATCACATCAAAGTACTCCTGTTCCTGCGTATAAAACACTCCTGTAGTTAAACGAAGTTGCACTGCACTATCAGGTTGATGCAACAAGGATAATGCACCTTGAGTTGCAGCATAACGATCAATTTCTCTTCCTTCAAAGAATACCGTAAATTTTAATGCTTCACCAATATTTCCAAATTGTGTTTCGCGATCCTGAGGAATTACTTCATATCTATTGCGTGAATAATTTCCGAGGAATGAAAGTTCCGTTTTATTACTGAGTTTAAAATTTACGAGTGATTGAATATCTGTAAACGATGGTTTATACTCACCTTTGGTATCGAGATTCTTCAATAAAAACTGATTTGATTTTTGTCGCAAGCCAAACAGATAAAATATTTTCTTCTTTTTATTAATTCCTTCAAGATTAAAACCTCCACCTAATAAACTACCATATACAGAGCCTTTAAACTGTTCAGGTCTTTTATACTTTATATCCAATACTGATGAAAGCTTATCACCATACGCGGCACTAAATCCTCCTGCAGAAAAAGAAATGGAAGAAACCATATCACTGTTGATAAAACTCAACCCTTCCTGTTGACCGGAACGGACAAGG
>JBDTVD010000193.1:0-6971 GCA_040007375.1 Bacteroidota bacterium
GTGCATCTCGTTCCATCCGACCAGGTAAAACAACTGGTAGATCTCCTGCACTCCGAAGCAAAAGTGATCTGATCGTTTTCTCTCAATCACTTAATCACTTAATCACCTAATCACTTAGTCACTTAATCACTTAATCACTTAAAAAAAAATGTCAGTTTTAGTATATACCGAACATGCAGGCGGAAAGTTTAAGAAATCAACTTTTGAAGTTCTTACTTATGCTCATGCAATAGCAGCTTCCACAGGAAGTACAGTTACTGCTGTTTCTATTGGAGATGTTGCCTCTGATGAGCTTGCTCAACTTGCAAAATACGGAGCAAAGAAAATTGTAAACATTACACTGGAACGACTCCGCACTTTTAACAATCAGGCTTATGCATCTGTAATTTCAGAAGTAGCAAAAAGTGAAGATGCAAAGGTGATTGTACTGTCTGCTTCTTTTTCAGGTAAAGGACTTGCACCACGTATTGCAGTAAAATTAAAAGCTGGTTATGTAGATGGTGCCATTGCTTTGCCTGAAATGACTTCCGGTTTTAAAGTACGTAAAGGTGCCTTCTCCGGAAAAGCATTTGCAGATGTTGAATTAACAAGTGATGTAAAAATTATTACGCTGATTCCAAATGCATATACTGTAAAAGAAAATCCTCAGGAAGTTAATGTTGTTGATTTTAGTCCGGTAATGGAAAGCAGTGATTTTGCTACGATGGTAAAAGATATTGTTCGTGCAAGCGATAAAGTTTCTTTGCCGGAAGCAGAGCTGGTTGTTTCTGCAGGAAGAGGATTGAAAGGTCCTGAAAACTGGGGCATGATTGAAGAGCTTGCCGCATTACTCGGTGCAGCAACTGCCTGTTCAAAACCGGTGAGTGATGCACACTGGCGTCCGCATGAAGAGCATGTTGGCCAGACAGGTATTGCAGTAAGTCCGAACCTGTATATTGCCATTGGTATTTCGGGAGCAATACAACATCTTGCCGGTGTAAGTTCATCCAAAGTAATTGTGGTAATTAATAAAGATCCGGAGGCACCATTTTTTAAAGCTGCTGACTATGGAATTGTAGGTGATGCCTTTGAAGTGGTGCCGCAATTAATACAGGCAATTAAAGAATTTAAAGCAGTTCATTCCTGATTTAAATATCTTCACATCATTAATAATCGATCGTTGATAACTCATTTTAAAGCGGAAATAGTACACTGCCAGACCACTTAAATTCGTTGTGTGAAAAAGATAAAGCTTGAAATAATAGGATTGTCGTTCAGCCAGACTCAATCAGGTGCGTATGCACTGGTGCTGGGAGAAGAAGGCGGCAAAAGAAGGCTGCCCATCATTATTGGAGGCTTTGAAGCGCAGGCAATTGCTGTGGAACTGGAAAACATGACTCCCAGCCGTCCGCTTACTCATGATCTGTTTAAGAATTTCGCTATTGAATTCAGTATTACTATTAATGAAGTGATTATATATAATCTGAAAGAAGGTATTTTTTATTCGAAATTGATTTGTACCGATGGCAGTGAAGTAAAAGAAATTGATGCGCGTACTTCAGATGCAATTGCAATGGCTGTCCGTTTTAACTGCCCTATTTACACCTATGAATTTATACTTGCTTCTGCAGGTGTAGTGTTGGATGAAAGCGGAGAAGAAGAAGCTCCGGCTCCAAAAACATTACCCAAAAAAGCAGGTAGTTCAGAAAAGAAAAGTGCACCGGCCGGAACAGAGAATGAATTTTCATCTCAAAGCAATGAAGAGCTGAAAGAATCACTGATGCGGGCTATTGATGAGGAAGCTTATGAAAAAGCATCACGTATTAGAGACGAACTCAGCAAGCGCAAAAAGAACACCTGATCATTTATATTTTCCACCGCTTTGGCTGTGTAATAAAATTCCGTTATTTTTCGAACGGATAAACACCTATTCACTAAACATGGTTCTATGGAAAAGTTCTCAGGCATACTAGGTATTATATTAATTCTCGGACTCTCTTTCCTGATGTCGAATAACAGGAAAGCAATTAATCTGAGAGTGGTAATAAGCGGCATTGCATTACAACTGGCATTAGCTCTTTTCATTTTAAAAACCAGTATGGGTCAGCATATATTTAATTTCATCGCCAAAAAAATTACTGATCTCCTCGACTTTGCAAATGCCGGTGGTGAATTTGTTTTCGGTGGTTTAGTAAAACGCGAATTACTCGTTCCCATCTTCGGCGACCGTTATGCATTTCTTTTTATGTTTAAGATAATGCCAACCATCATTTTTGTTGCTGTGCTGGTCAGCATTGCTTATCACATCGGATTAATGCAACGCATAGTTTCTGTTTTTGCAAAAGGAATGAAGTTCATTATGAATGTAAGCGGCAGTGAAGCATTGTCGAATGTATCCAGTGCATTTGTTGGACAGGTAGAAGCACAGATCCTTATTAAACCATATATATCAGGCATGACAAAGTCAGAGTTGCTTTCTTCCATGACAGGAAGTATGGCTTGTATTGCAGGTGGTGTGATGGCAGTATATATACAGATGGGTGTGGATGCAAAATATCTGCTTGCTGCAAGTATTATGGCTGCTCCTGCTGCATTGGTAATTGCAAAAATTGTATATCCGGAAACAGAACCTTCTGAAACAAAAGGTGAAGTAAAACTTGCCATAAAAAAAGAACACAGCAATCTTATGGATGCCATTTCCCATGGTGCAAGTGATGGATTAAAAGTTTCTTTAAATGTTATTGCGATGTTGATTGGTGTAATTGCTTTAATTGCTTTAGTTGATGCAATGCTTGGATGGACCGGACGATCTCTCGTTGCACATACATCACTTTCACTTTCAGGAATTGGAATTGATCTGAGTCAGTTAAGTCTGAAAGAAATTCTCGGATCACTCTTCTCCGTCTTTGCATGGGCAATGGGAATTCCTTCTGTAGATGTGCATGCTGCCGGACAGTTACTGGGAACCAAGCTTGCCGTAAATGAATTTGTAGCTTATACTGATTATATAAAGATTAAAGAAACTCTGCAGCCAAAAACAATTACCATCATCAGTATTGCATTATGTGGATTCGCCAACTTCAGTTCCATTGCCATACAGGTTGGTGGAATTGGTGAGCTGGCTCCTGATCGTCGGAAGGATCTTGCAAGTCTTGGTTTTAAAGCATTAATATGTGGAACACTGGCTTCTTATATGAGTGCAACTATTGCAGGAATATTAATGTAAATAATTAGCCAATTTGGTAATTAGCCAATTGGCCAATGGAAATAAATAGCACGTTATGTCATTTCGAACGAAGTTGAGAAACCCTCTTGCATGTTGAGATAAGTTATTAATAGAATTAAAATCATCACTACAGAAAAATTTACCCATTTATAATTTAGAATTTATAATTTATAATTTCCTCCAATATGTCATTTCGAACGAAGTTGAGAAACCCTCTTGCATGTTGAGATAAATTATTAATAGAAATGAAATCATCACTTCATAAAAATTTACCAATTTATAATTTAGAATTTATAATTTATAATTCATTACTATGAATAAGTATTTATATTGCCTGGCAATTCTGTTTATATATAACACTTCTCTTGCGCAGGATTATGCTGCACGCATTAATAAACATCGTGAAACATACAAAGCAGAATTTCTTGCAGATGATCATTCACCTTTAAAGGCAGATGATATTCCTTTCCTGCATTTTTATAAGCCTGATGAATCATATTCTGTAAAAGCAACATTTACTGCTGCTGTTGATGCCAAACCTTTTGCAATGGCTACAGTAAGTGGTGTCACCAAACAATATATAAAATACGGTACTTTATCTTTTACATTAAGTGGAAAGCAATACACACTTACCGTTTATCAGGGCGTTGAGCTTATTAAAAATCCTGAGTACAAAGATTATCTGTTTGTTCCTTTTAAAGATTTTACTAATGGTGTGGAATCATACGGAGGCGGACGATATCTTGATTTCCGCAGCGGTGAAATAAAAAATAATATACTCACACTGGATTTCAATCTTGCTTACAATCCTTACTGTGCTTATAAAGGTGGTTACTCCTGCCCTATTCCACCGGAAGAAAATCATCTTCAGACAGAAATAAAAGCAGGAGAATTGAAATTCGGAAAAGATCATTAATTATTTACGACTGCTATTTTCACTGAACACTTCATTTGGTCGATTTAAATCAGGAGTTGATCTATAACTTCTTTCTTCTTCAATACCTCACCTTATTTTTGATCACTCAATAATTTCCAACATCAATATGAAAACTCTGCTTTTAATTTTATTCGCTGCATTAACGCTTAATGCCAATGCGCAAACTATTTCAGGAAAAATAACGGACGAAAAAAAAGAAGCACAATTCGGTGTTACTGTAGCACTGCTTCGTTCTGCTGATTCAGCACTTGTAAAGGCAGCTGTTACTGATAACGATGGTGTATTCAGTTTTGAGCAACCTGCAGCAGGAAAATATATTGTAAAAGCATTTTTCATCGGCTTTGAAACATATTGGTATCCATCATTTGATTATAATGGAACTGCAGTAAAACTTACTGATGCCAGTTTATTATCATCCAACAAAACATTAAAAGAAGTAAGCATCAGCGGAGTGAAACCAATGATTGAGCTGAAAGCTGATAAAACAGTGTTCAATGTAGAGAACAGTATTAACTCTACAGGAAGTACAGCGTTTGAATTACTACAGAAATCTCCTGGTGTGGTAGTAGATCAGAATGATAATGTAATTCTGAAAGGAAAAAGCGGAGTGATGATACAGATTGATGGAAAGAATACGCAACTTTCAGGAACTGATCTTGCTGATCTGCTTAAATCGATGCAGTCGTCAGATGTTTCTTCGATAGAACTTATTTCAAATCCTTCTTCAAAATATGATGCGGAAGGAACTGCTGGTATCATTAATATAAAATTAAAAAAGAATAAAGATTTTGGTACTAATGGAAGTTTAACTGCAGGATATGCTGTAGGAATTTTTTCAAAATATAATACAGGTATTACATTAAACAATCGTTCCAATGGTGTAAATGTTTTTATGAATTACAGTAATAACTGGGGCAACAGAAGAAATTATATAGATCTTATTCGTGAGCAGAATGATGTTAAGTATGATCAGAAATCTGCATCAATCAGAAACGGGCTGAATCATAATTACAAAGCAGGTGCTGATTTCACACTGAATAAAAAAAGTTCTATCGGTGTAATGGTGAATGGTAACTATGGTGACATTAACAACAATACCCGCAGTCGTGCAGAAATCAGGAATCTTCCCTCTAATGAACTGAACAGCTTCCTGGATGCATCATCGGAAAACACAGCAGTGAATAATAATGTAAATGTGAATACAAATTATCATTATACAGATACTGCCGGACATGAATTCAGTATTGATCTGGATTACGGATTGTATAACAGTGACCGTACCAGCTTTCAACCCAACCAGTATACTTATTTTGATGGAAACGCTCCTCAACTGCATCTCTACAGAACAATAACACCAACTGATATCAATATATATAGTTTTAAAAGTGATTACTCCACTCCATTCCTGAAAGGTACACTTGGATTCGGAATTAAATCAGCCTATGTAGAGACTGATAATACTTTTAACTTTTACAACATCACCGATAACACAGATGTACTTGATACAGCGCGCAGCAATAAATTTGTGTATACTGAATCAGTTAGTGCTGCCTATATAAATTACTCTCACACTATTAAAAAGTTTGAGCTGCAGGTTGGTGTACGTTCCGAATATACCATGAGTGAAGGTGATCTTACCAGCAGTGTTGTTACCAGTGATGAAAATGTGAAGAGAGATTATCTGGATGTTTTTCCAAGTGCAGGAGTTACCTATCAGATGAATAAGAAAAATAATTTCGGTTTGGTTTTCAGCAGTCGCATTGACAGACCGAATTACCAGGATTTGAATCCGTTTGAATGGAAGCTGGATGAATTGAGTTACCGGAAAGGAAATCCATTTTTAGATCCGCAGTACACTTATAAAGTAGAGGTTTCTCACTCTTACAATTATGCAATCAACACTACATTCGGATACAGCCGTACGAATGATTATTCAGCACAGGTTACGGATACTATTGAAGGAAATAAAAGTTTTCTGTCTCCACGCAATCTGGCAAGTGAAGATGTATTTAGTCTTGATATAAATGTTTCTACACAGATTAAAAAATGGTGGGGATTATATACCAACATCACAGCATCCAATTTAAGTTATAATGCTGATTTTGGTGGAGGAAGAACACTTGATGCCTCTGTTTATACATTAAATATATATGCACAGAATACCTTCCGTCTTCCTGCAGGATTTAACTTTGAATTATCAGGATGGTTCAGCACACCTTCTATCTGGGGAGGAACATTTAAAACAAAAACAGGAGGTTCACTGGATGCCGGATTACAAAAGAAATTTTTATCTGATCGCTTAACATTAAAACTTTCTGTAACGGATATTTTTGTTACAGCACCCTGGAGAAGCACCAGTGCTTTTGAAGTAATAAAAATTGAAGCAAACGGCGGTTGGGAAACGCGGCAGTTCCGTGCTAATCTCACCTGGCGCTTTGGAAGTAAAACTGTAAAGGCAGTAAAGGCACGTTCAACAGGAAATGAAACAGAAACAAAACGCGTTGGCGGAGGAGAGTAGAGAAATTATAAATTCAAGATTATAAATTATAAATCACATTTTTCTGTTGATGAAAAGCAGGGTGATGAGGAATTATAAATTCAAGATTATAAATTATAAATTATTTTTTCTCTGCTATCTCCGCTCTTCTGCGAACTCCGCGTGAAACAGTAATCATGATGTCAGTAAAATTTAATCTTGATACTTGATACTTGTGTCTTGATACTAGTTACTAATTTCAATATTTTTGCTTTTCCAAAATAATCTACCTGAAATCCTGTTATTTTACTGATGTATAAAATTCTCTTTCTCTTTTGTCTTTCTGTAAGCAT